>JANMIS010000883.1:0-3178 GCA_031375925.1 Synechococcales cyanobacterium OTE_70_concoct_197_sub | reverse complement strand
GGAAGAAGTCGGGCCGATCGAGACTCGTGGCGATCGCTTCACTGACACAGTGGGCAATCAGGTCATGGAGTTCTTCCTTGGCCTTGTCACGTTGGTAGCTTGCGCCTTCCTCGGTGGTTGCATAAAGTGGCGGAAGTCGGTTAAGGGCGTGGGCAGCGATGTCCCCTAGGTCAAGCGTTCGTTCGCTACTCGCTTCGATTTCGGCGACGCGGGCAATCGCTTCTGTCAAGACTAGCTCTTCCATGACGTTAATGAATTGCTTACGCGGTACGGCCACGACTTCGCCTGTTAACAGGGCACCCATGAGCCGATCGAGGGCCATGTACTCCTCAATGGAGAGTTCGGAGGCCGTGTCACAAATTCGTCCTACCTCGGCTTCCATGGCGGGAGTTAGGTATCCGTCTTGTAGCGCCTGTTCAACAATCTTTTCAATACTCATGTACTAAATCCACACGCAATAGTGACAGCAGAGGGTCGTATCTGTTGATTTATCATGCCCGAGTTGCTAATGGAAGCAACGGGCTTTCTTTTTATTGGATTAACAAATTATAGATGAGAGACGCTCGATTCGTGAATCTACTGATTTCTAATATTGTATGAATACTAACAGAGGCTGCGTAAAAAATTAGCTGGAAAGTTGCCGGATTAGTCAACTTCAGCGAGATATCGCTTAGATTCACTTGGGTTTGAACTTATTAAACGCTAGCGTAGTATGGTTAGGTTAATAGAACGTAACAATCTGCTCATAAATCTACGGACTCCGCTGTGCAAGAAGACTTTCGTTTAATTTTAGACTTGGTGACGGTGTTGGCAGCAGCAGCGGGTGGTGGGTTGTTGGCGGCTCTGTTGAAGCAGCCCGTACTGTTGGGGTACTTGATTGCGGGGGTTATGGTGGGTCCGGCTGGGCTGGGGCTGATTAAGGAGTTGATTCAGGTGGAGACGCTGGCGCAGTTTGGGGTGGCGTTTTTGCTGTTTGCGCTGGGAGTAGAGTTTTCGTTTTCTGAACTGAGAAAGGTGCAGGCGATTAGTCTGGGCGGGGGCGGGTTGCAGATTGTGCTGACGATCGGCATTACGGCTTTGGCATCTCTGGGGTTGGGTTGGGTAACGTCGCCGCAGCAGGGTGTGTTTTTAGGGGCGATTTTGTCGTTGTCTTCGACGGCGGTGGTGCTCAAGTCGCTCATGGAGCGAAATGAAACCGAGACGCCCCATGGTCAGGTGATGTTGGGAATTTTGGTGGTGCAGGATTTGGCGCTGGGTCTCATGTTGGCGGTGTTGCCTGCACTGGATAAGCCGGTGGAGGAGATTGGGATTGCGGTGGGTTGGGCGTTGTTGCAGACAGGATTGTTTGCATTGGGGGCGATCGCAGCGGGGATTTGGGTGATTCCGAGGGTGTTGCAGCTACTAGCGAAAACGGAGAGTCGAGAGCTATTTCTTTTAGGAGTGGTAACAATTGCGCTGGGCATTGCGCTATTGACGGAGCGCCTGGGTTTGGGGATTGAGATGGGGGCGTTTGTGGCGGGGTTGATGATTTCGGAGGCGGAGTATGCGGATCAGACGCTGACGTATGTGGAGCCGTTGCGGGATATTTTTGCGTCTATCTTTTTTGTTGCGATCGGGATGTTGATTGATCCGGTGGTTTTGTGGCAAAATCTTGAATTGATTTTGGGCTTGGTCGCGTTGGTATTGGTGGGTAAGTTTGCAATCATTACGCCGTTGGTGACGTTGTTTCGGTATCCGTTGAAGACGGCGTTGATTGCGGGGTTGGGGTTGGCGCAGATTGGGGAGTTTTCGTTTGTTCTTGCTAGCGAGGGGCAGGTGTTGGGGTTAGTGTCGCGGCGGGTGTATTTGCTTATCCTTGGGACGACGGCGGTGACTTTAGTTGTGACGCCGTTTATTTTGCGGGCGATTCCGACGTTGTTTGAAGTTGCGGAGTCGGTGCCGTTTTTGGCGAAGTATTTGAAGGCTTCGGATGAGCCGTTGGGGGCGGCGGATGAGTTGCCGGAGCGCAATCATGTGGTGGTTTGTGGGTATGGGCGGATTGGCCGAAATATTGTGAAGTTGTTGCAGGAGCAGGATTGTCCGGTGGTGGTGGTTGAACAAGCGGAGAGCCGGGTGCAGTGGCTGCGGGATGCGGGGATTCCGTATATTTATGGCAATGCGGCGAGTCCGTTTGTTTTGGAAAAAGCTGGGGTTGCGGAGGCGCGCGGGATGGCGATCGCGTTGCCGGATCCGATGAGTGCAAGGTTGGCGTTGAAGCGATCGTTGTCGATTTCACCGGAACTTGATGTGGTGGTGCGGGCGAGTAAGCCGAAGGATATTGAGGCGTTGTATCAGTTGGGGGCGCGTGAGGTGGTGCAGCCGGAGTTGGAGGCGAGTTTGGAGTTGGCGGCGCATTTGTGGAATGGGTTGGGGGTGTCGTTGGCGGGTTCGCAGCGAAGGATTCAGGCGATTCGGCAGTCCCGGTATTCGGAGATGTTGCCGGATCGATCGCTTTCGCAGGTGGCGCGGGATGTGAAGTCGGTGGTAGGCGCGTTAAATAATCGCTGGTATGCGTTGCCGGATGAGTCGCCGATTTTGGGGATGACGATCGAGGAGACGGATTTGCGTCGCCTTACTGGGGTGGCGGTGATGGCGATTCGCCGCGTTGGTGGGGTGGAGATGGATTATCCGGATGCGTCGGAGTCGTTGGAGCAGGGCGATCGACTTCTTCTGGTGGGGGAGGATGCGGAGATTGAGGCGTTTGAGGAGCTGGCTAAGGGGGAGGCGGCGGTGCCTTCGCCTGGGTCGTCTTGTCAGTGGATTCGGATTGGGGTGGAGAGTTCGATGGTGGGGAGGACGATCGAGGGGTTGGATTTTGTTAGGAACGATGGTCTAGGACCGACCGTAGGTCATCGGGTGCAGGTGCAGGCGATTCGGCGGGATGGGAGGTTTTTGAGGTTGCCGGAAGGGTCGGTGATGGTGGAGGCGGGCGATCGGATGTTGGTTTGTGGGTCGGTTGAGGCGTTGGGGGTTCTGAGGGAGAGGGTTTGAGCTTTTGAGGGTGTTGCGTTGGGTTTGGCTGCGTTGCTTCGCTTAACGCATCTTACGGGTTTTGGGGGAGAGATGGTTTTGGGTGGGCATACTTGGGGGGATGTTTTTGGGTTGGGTTGATGGAGTATCGGCGGATTTGGTTGCCGGG
>JANMIS010000841.1:0-4919 GCA_031375925.1 Synechococcales cyanobacterium OTE_70_concoct_197_sub | reverse complement strand
TCCACCTCCACCTCCACCACTGTAGTTGATGTTGCAACAACCTACAGCCGCAAGAACATTTAAATTCAGCAAAGAATCAGGTTCTTTTACAATAAGGAATATATCCAATCTTGTAAGTTTTTCTCGATTGTTGAGATGTTCTAATAGTTCTGCCGCTGAATTATCAGATAACGTTGAATTGATAAACCAGTCTGGAACACAACCATCTTCGTCTTCACCAATCAAAACACAGCCAACGATATGTTCTGGCTTATGCTCAATCAGAGTCAATATTGGTGTAATAGATAGAGTGATACCTGGTGCAAGAAAGATAAAATTCATATTGGCGACCAACAAAATACTAACTCTTAACTTTGGACGTTTCCATCTGACTCATTCTGATTAGAATGTCGTACGGCAAGCTCACAAAAATATTTTTAGTGAAAAGCCAGTTTTGTCTACAATACAATTGATCTATTCATCCGACAAGTAATTTGTGGTCAATCTCCATGAGAATTTATCCCTGTGAAATCGACTCTTTACAGACTCCCTACTAAAGCACTTCGTGGTACGGTGATAAACCGCGAACGCTGTCGTGGATTGTTTGCGGTAGGTTTGTTCGCGCTCATCGATCAATCAACTGCAACCGTCTGCTTCTGCCGATCGGCGATCGTCATCAACATCCGCAACGCCTCATTGACGGATTCTGCCGTGGGAAATGCATCGGCAACATCTGGGTCTAGGAGAACGATGTTGGTACCCGATCGATAGCGATCGACATACTTCCCGCGCACACCGCCCTTCATATTGGCAAGGTCGTACTCAGGGAGCAAATCATCCTCTAACTCATTGTCAAAGTCCTTGTTCATAGAATCTCCTTTCTGAACGGGTGGCTAGACGGGCACTGATAATGCGAGTTACTCCTTCACGATCGGTATGAGACACCATTAGGAGATTCCCTACATCGGACACACCAATCATAACGTATCGACTCTCTCCGATCGAATGCTCGGGATCCGGAAAAGTAGTTGCCAAGTCATCATCGAAAACAGTGGAAGCTTCCGAGAAGGAAACGTCATGCTTTCTTAGATTGATCTTCGCCTTATCCGGATTCCAAGCAAACTTCATTTCAAATCAACCCTACGCCCTACGCGCTAAAGTACTTCGCCGCTGGGTGATAGATTGCAAACGCCGTCGTGGATTGCTCAGGATAGAGTTGTTCGCTCTCATCGATCGTCATTCCAATGCGATCGGTTCCCAACAATGCCAATTGCGGCACCTGATCCATCACCGCCGGACAAGCCGGATAACCAAAGCTATAGCGTGAACCTTGATAACGTTGCGCTAACATATCGCGAATATTATCGGGTTCGAGATCGCCGTAACCTAGCTCTTTGCGCATTCTGGCGTGGGACCATTCAGCTAAGGCTTCGGCAAGTTGCACTGCCATCCCATGGAAATAGAGATAGTCGGTGTAGCTGTTTGATTTGTAGAGTTCCTGCGCTTTTTGGGAGGCGACTTCGCCCATGGTTACGGCTTGCATCGGTAATACGTCGAAGATGTCTTGTTCGATCGGACGAATGAAGTCTGACAGGCACAAGCGACGCATGGACTTCTGACGCGGGAAGGTCCAGGTGACGAAGGGTTTTGCGGTTTTGGGTGTTAAGCCTTGTTCAATCACGCTTGGGTCGTAGACGTGGATTGAATTGCCTTCGGCGGCACAGGGGAAGTAGCCGTAGACCAATGTTGGGTCGAGCCATTCTTCGTCGCGGAGTTTTTGTTTCCAGGATTCTAGGACGGGGTAGACTTTTTCGGCGAGGAAGGCATCGTATTCTTCGCGGGTTTGGTCTTTGGGTTTGCGGAATTGCCATTGGCCTACGATTAGGGCTTGCAGATCCATGTGCCAGAAGAGATCTTCGAGATCTAAGTCGGCGGCGCGGATGACTTGGGTTCCCCAGAAAGGTGGGGTCGGGCGCGGGATGTCGATGTCTACGGCTTCCGATCGCATCAAATCAATCACCTCGGGTTCGTCAGATTTGGGTTCAACATCACCATTGAGTTCCCGTTCTGCTTGTTCGATCGCCTTACGACCTTTTTGATTGAACTGTGCGAAGTCTCCAGTGAATCCTTCCGTATCTACCCAAGCTTCCGCTTTCTTCGCGGGCATGTAGTTGTCCATGAAGATCAAATCAGCAAACGCATCTTTGCCGTAGATCACTTGACCGTTGTAGGCTTCCTGGCAATCGGCGTAGACGAATTTGGGCGTTAAAGCCGCACCGCCGAGGATGACGGGGACGCTGATGCCGCGCTCGTTAAATACATTCAGATTCTCTTTCATGAATGCTGTGGACTTCACCAGCAAACCACTCATGGCAATGCAATCAGGCTTGTGTTCTTCGTAGGCATCAACGATCGCATCAACGGATTGTTTAATGCCAAGGTTAATGACTTTGTAGCCATTGTTTGTGAGGATAATGTCAACGAGATTTTTACCAATGTCGTGAACATCGCCTTTTACCGTTGCGATTAGGAATTTGCCCTTACCGGAATCGTCTTGACCTTCGACTTTTTCCATCAGCGGCTCTAGGAATGCAACCGCATACTTCATGGTTTCGGCGGATTGCAATACAAATGGGAGTTGCATTTGACCCGAACCAAATAGCACACCGACGACTTTCATTCCGTCTAATAGGAATGTATTAATGATCGCTAGTGGCTCGTGACCTGCATCTAAAGCGACCTTTAATGCATCTTCCAAACCAATCCGTTCGCCGTCGATGATATGTTGCTTTAAGCGTTCTTCGATCGGTAAGTCTGCCAGTGACGCACTCGATCGCGCATCTTTTGCACTCACGCCTTCAAAGAGTTTGGTAAGCGCCGTCAATGGATCGTAAGTACAAATTCCATCAGCATCAAATTTACGGCGATCGTAAATCAAATCTAAGCAAACTTTTTGTTGCTCTTCAGTGATTTTAGAAATTGGCAGAATCTTTGCGGCAGAAACAATCGATCCATCCATTCCCACTTTCGTCGCTTCGTGCAAGAAAATAGAGTTCAATGTAATCCGCGTCGCAGGGCTAAGACCAAAGGATACGTTAGATACGCCCAACATAAAATGCACGCCGGGAAGAGCTTCGCGAATCATTCGAATGGATTCGATCGTTGCTTGGGCATTTTTGCGATCTTCTTCAATTCCAGTCGAAATTGGCAATGCCAAAGTGTCGTAGAAAATTTCATGCGCGGGAAGCCCAAACTCCAAAGCATGACGGTATGCACGTTGGGCGATTGCAAATTTTTTCTCAGCCGTCCGCGCCATTCCGTCTTCATCAATACAACCAATTACAATCCCTGCGCCGTACTCTTTTGCAAGTTCTAGTACTTTCAAGAATCTTTCATCGCCATCTTCGTAGTTGGTCGAGTTGAGAATGCATTTTCCGCCTGCAACTTTCAATCCAGCTTCCATTTTGGTCCATTCCGTGGAATCCAACATCAATGGCAATGTGGTATTCGTCACCAACCTGGACACGAGTTCTTTCATGTCACGCTCACCATCGCGCCCGACATAATCCACGTTCACATCCAAAACGTGTGCGCCTTCCTTGACCTGGGATTTCGCGATCGCCACCAGCCCATCCCAGTCGTCTTCAGCAAGCAAATCCCGAACCTTTTTCGAGCCGCTTGCATTTAGGCGTTCGCCCACGATTAAGAATGAATTTTGCTGTTCGTACGGTTGCGCTGAATAAATTGAAGCGGCGGACGGCACATAGTTCATCGCTGGACGCACCGCATTTGCAGCATCCGGGTTCAAAATCAAGGACGGACGAGTCGATCGCGCCTTGGGTTTCATTTCGATCGCGAGTTCAGCGAGTTCTTTAATGTGCGATGGACGGGTTCCGCAACAGCCGCCGACCACCTGCACACCGAGGTCTTCAACAAACCGATGCAGCGCTATCCGCATTTCCATCGGCGTTAATTTGTAATGTGCGTGACCGCCAATATTTTCGGGTAGTCCGGCATTGGGAATGCAGGAGATGACAAAGGGCGCATTTTCGGTCAAATACTTGATGTGGTCCGCCATGCGATCGGGACCCGTTGCACAGTTCAGTCCGAGGATATCGATCGGATACGGTTCCAGAATTGCGAGAACGCCTGAAATATCCGTCCCCACCAGCATCGTGCCTTGAACTTCCATCGTCACCGACACCATCAGCGGTCGTCGTTCACCTTTTTTGGCAAAGACAGATTCGATCGCATTCAGCGCCGCTTTAATCTGCAACACATCCTGACAGGTCTCAACCAAGAACAGATCTGCCCCGCCGTCAAATAAACCCTCGGCTTGGACGGTGAAGGATGCTTTCAACTCGTCATAGGTCACATGTCCAAGGGTTGGTAGCTTGGTCCCTGGCCCGATCGAACCTGCGACAAACCTAGGTTTTTCTAGGGTTGAGAATTTGTCAGCACAGGCTCTCGCTAGTTCCGCCGATCGTCTGCTCAAATCGTAGGCCATATCCTGCAAGCCGTACTCCGCCAGCACTAAGGGGCTACTCCCAAAGCTATCGGTTTCGATTACATCTGCGCCTGCTGCGAGGAAATCGTTGTGAACTTTCTCGATCGCCTCGGGTTTGCTATGAATCAAATACTCATTACAGCCTTCATATTCCTCGCCGCCAAAATCCTCTAATGTGAGGTCTTGAGACTGAAGGTTTGTACCCATGGCTCCATCGAAAACCAGGACTGGGCGTTCAGGACTGTGCAGACGTTCGAGGAATAGGTTTTTCATGGGAGTAACTTTTAGACGCGACTGCGCTTTAAGAAGGGTTGATTTGAAATGTGAACCTGTAGTGCAAACCCAATCTATAGAGATCCGTATTTTTACACAGGGGTCTCTATACATTAGAGGGAGAGATTTTTTGAGAAAAGGTGTTTCTCAGAAAATTACA
>JANMIS010000830.1:0-1762 GCA_031375925.1 Synechococcales cyanobacterium OTE_70_concoct_197_sub | reverse complement strand
CAGGGCCTCATGGTGCTACTCGATAGCCACCGTCTGAATAATAAAAGCATTCCAGAACTTTGGTATGGCGACGGCTTCACAGAAAAAGACTGGATCACCGCCTGGACAGACCTCGCAACTCGTTACAAGTCTCAGCCTAATGTCATCGGTGCAGACTTGAAAAATGAACCCCATGGCAGAGCTACTTGGGGATCGGGCGATCGGGCGACCGACTGGCGACTCGCCGCTGAACGAGCCGGAAACGCCATCCTCAACATCAATCCTAACTGGCTGATCGTCGTCGAAGGCATCGAAAATGGTTTCCCGAATGCAGCCCTGAAGAAGCATTGGATGGGCGGAAACTTAGAAGGCGTGAGGCGTTTTCCCGTGCGTCTGTCACGATCGGGCAGACTTGTTTATTCGCCGCATGAATATGGCCCAGGCGTTTTTGATCAGCCTTGGTTTAGTGAGAAAAGCTTTCCTGGCAATTTATTCGATCGGTGGGAAAAGGGCTTTTACTACATTGCCCGCGAACGAAAAGCGCCGATTTTGATTGGGGAATTTGGTGGACGAAAGACAGACGGGGATTCTAAGGAAGGGATATGGCAACGGACATTGGTGAAGTTCATCCGAGATAAAAACCTTAGCTTTGCCTACTGGAGCCTTAATCCCAACAGTCAAGACACAGGCGGACTGCTGCTTGATGATTGGCAAACCGTAGATGGCGAAAAGCAAGCTCTACTCAGTCCTCTGTTGACTGCACCAACTATTAAACCAGGCCAGTAATCTATGCCGTAGACGACTGCCTAACAAAAAATTCCTAAACTAAAAGCCGATCGGACGAATCCAATCGGCTTTTAGTTTGAACGGAGAGAGAGGGATTCGAACCCTCGTTGAAGTTACCCCCAAACAGCATTTCCAATGCTGCGCCTTCAACCACTCGGCCATCTCTCCAGACAGTCCGGAGTGGGGCAAAACAATGCCTCACTGAGAAGACATAGTAGCAGACATCCCGGCATAATGGATAGCGTGAACTAAAAACTTTCCCATCAGGCGATCGAGTCCCTAACCCATGCCCCAAAAATCCTCTGCCCCTGTCAAAATCCATACCGTGCGGATCCACAACCGCCAAACTGGAGCGGTACATACTTTAAAAGTTCCGAGCGATCGGTACATCCTTCACTGCGTTGAAAACCAAGGTGTCGATCTGCCCTTTTCCTGTCGTAACGGAGCCTGTACCGCTTGTGCCGTCCGAGTCCGATCGGGCGATCTGCGTCAACCGGAGGCCATGGGACTCTCTCCCGAACTACAAAGTAAGGGCTATGCGCTGCTCTGTGTGAGCTATGCCCAATCCGATCTAGAGGTGGAAACTCAAGATGAGGATGAAGTGTATGAGTTGCAATTTGGCCGCCATTTTGGCCGTGGTAAAGTTCGATTTGGATTACCGCTGGATGATGATTAGTAAAACTTGTCCAGTTTAAGATTTGATTTTTAGTCAGGTGTGACATGGAAGATCTCGATCGCTACTTAGACATTGCCACGATCGCCGCTCAGTCCGCAGGCATCGAGCTTCAGCGCTACTGGGGAAACTTAACCGACATCCAAGAAAAGCGCCCCGGCGATCTCGTTACAGAAGCCGATCGCGCCGCTTAAAAAGCCGTTCTGGACATTCTGCATCTCAACCTTCCCGACCTTGCTTTGCTAGCTGATGATTCAGGAATTCATGGCGACTGGTACGACGATTACCTCTGTGCCTTTGACCCGATATTCGTCACAACTAACT
>JANMIS010000655.1:0-1833 GCA_031375925.1 Synechococcales cyanobacterium OTE_70_concoct_197_sub | reverse complement strand
GGCTTCATGGCGCTGGGATTGCTTGGTTTACAACCAAGTCTTTTCACCAATCTCCTCACTGGTTCCGCGAGCAAACTGCAAGCTCCGGCGGAGGCTCAATATCAAACCCAGCTTAGCCAGGCGATGAGAGGTTATGAGTATATGTCCGCACCTCAGTTTGCGTCGTACTCACCTTTCTACCCAAACGTGACAAACAACCCTTTTTATGGAAAGCAAACGCTGGCAAGCTCACTAGCCCCCTTAACGCAACAACCGTTCTACAACACTCCTCAGCCAGTCTATACGATGCTGCAACCATACGCTGCACCGACATACTTTGCGCCAACGCACGTCGCCCCGCAGACATACAACACCGCACAGTCCTACTATGGGGCAGCACAACCTAACTTCGCAAATATTCCGCCTTACTCACCATCGAACTATTCGCAACAAAGTTATTCACAGCCCTTTTTGCCGGCAAGCAATTCATCTTCGAATTACTTTGCTCAACAGCCACTCTACAACACACCATCATCGCTATACCAACAGAATGAGTTTCAACCCGCCAAGCCAGTTTATTCCAATGGCAGCCAAAACTCCGCTGTTTCGAGCAGCAACTGGACGGCCTCGCAACCCAGCCTCTACGCTGGAAACTCTAACAGCTACGCACCTCAAGTTGGCAATTCGAGGTCATACCAAAACTATGCGACCAATCTGCATGATGCGACAGCACCCAGGTTGACGCAAAACCAAATGTTTGCGAATGGGGTGAATGCAAACAACTATGGTCCTACTTCCTCCCAAGACTATCGAAACAAACCCCATCTAGGCGGCAACAGCAGCTTTCCTAGCTATCGCACGCCAAGCCCTTTGTATCGTTAGCTCCTCCATCTAGAAGTGGACAATTGCACTATAAGTGCACCAGATGCGGGATACCGTTTTTCTTGTGATTATTCGGCGCAGGCCGGAGAACTGATACAGATTATGCCGATCATTTGCTGTGGCAAGCCAATCGTTCTACGACGGGTCTTTGCTAGCAAGATGTCTTTCCCAATTCGAAGTGCAGGTGCAATTCGAATACCGAATCGGCGAAAATCCCACCCAGTATGCGTTCCCTCCTCTGTCTCGCTGTTGTTCTCCTAACGCCCGTCCTAGTGACCGGATGCTCGAGAACCAAGTACCGAAGGGCAGCGGATCGCGATACCTATCGCATTGTTCAAGAAAAATCTTCATTCTTGGGGGAGCACGTACCGGACGATTACACGGTAAAGCCGGATCCAAGATCAAGATTTTATGATCCGACCAATCCAGATTGTCCGCAGTTGCCCGTTCCTCGTTCTATCCTCAACAACTACGCTATTCCGCAATTAAACAGCGATTCAATTCAAGCGATATCCAACCCACCTTTACCGAATTTTCGCGAGATAGTTCCCGCCGAAATCGAACAGCCCCAACAAGCCAGTTTTGTGGATCCAGCAGTCACGCTGGCGAGCTATCAGGGTGAAGCGGTCATGGCTCTGGACAATAGCCGAAATCCTGCGACGAATGCAAACCAAAGCGACGGTCAAGCCTCGGCACAATCCAATGGCGCTTACGTTAGCAAGGTCACGATACCTGCCCAAGCATGGGACGTACTGCCAACAAATTGCCTGGAACGCATGTTGGAATTCGAGACGCTCCAGCAAGAGTACGCACAAACTTTTGCGAACACCGGCAGAGATCCATCCACCGGTCAAGTTCGTCGGTTGACTCTCGCCAACTTGATGGAGCTTGCGACCATCAACAGCCGCGAATATCAAACCAGGAAAGAAGCTCTTTTTCGAACAGCGCTGACCCTGACTAGGCAGCGTTACC
>JANMIS010000630.1:0-1200 GCA_031375925.1 Synechococcales cyanobacterium OTE_70_concoct_197_sub | reverse complement strand
GATTTTAGGGGAACGCTACCGCAATCGCCGCAAACGTTTTGGCCTAAGATTTAACCTCATTTCTGCCATTCTTAATTTTGAGCTTGTCGCTTACCCCTGATTCACGCAAGAGGTCTATTGATATCCGCATAAACGCTAAATGACCCTATCAGAACTAAAATTTTTTAAGTGACTGAAAGTTCTGGGTGATCTTCATTGATTTGTAGATCGTCCATCAAATCGTTGTCACTATTTTTTGGTGAGGATTCTCCCAATCGTTCAGAAGCCTCTTCTAGAATGGGCAGACCAAAAAGCGATCGTTCAGAAGGCCGAAATAGGAAAGCGTCCATCATTTTAAGAAACCCTTCTTCTGACCAGTCGCCACGTTCAACCTTTGCAAGGATAGCTGCGCCTATAAGGACTTTTCGTCGGGTCTCCCTCTTTCGTTTTTGCTCTCCTTCATTCACGTCAATTTGTTTAATTCTTGCTTTAATCCGGAGTTCTTCTTGTACTAATCGTTCCCGTCGTGAATTTGCCATAGTATTTTCAGGGGGTTGACTGGTCAAATCTTACAAATGGTAATCCGAGGATCCGGATGTTCTAAGAATCTTCTAGTATAACCATAGGAACCTGCGCCCAGTTTCGCCCCCCATGTGCTTCGTTAGAAGCTAAATGGCGCACTTATACATCCCTACGGATGTTGTTGCGGCAGGGGTGGCCCCCTACAACCCCTACGATCTCGATCGCCCCCGTAACCCCGCCCCCGCAATGGCAATCTATCACTTCAGCGTGCAAATCATTGGACGGAGCAGTGGCAAAAGTGTAGTCGCAGCGGCAGCTTACCGCGCAGGTGATGTTTTATTAGATAAACGAACGGGAATCACCCACAACTACACCCGCAAACAAGGTGTCTATGAAACAAGAATTTTGCTTCCTGAGAGTGCGCCATTGTGGATGCAAGATCGATCGCAGCTATGGAACGAAGTCGAACAGTGTGAACGGCAATGTAACTCGCAACTTGCCCGAGAAATCAACGTGGCAATTCCAAAAGAGTTGAACCATGAGCAGAAACGAATTTTAGTGTATGAGTATGTGGAATCGGAATTTGTCAGTCGAGGAATGATTGCTGACGTGGCACTGCACGATTTGAATAGTGAAAATCCCCACGCGCATCTATTGCTCACCCAACGATCGGTCACAGCCAATGGATTCGGCAACAAA
>JANMIS010000611.1:0-1766 GCA_031375925.1 Synechococcales cyanobacterium OTE_70_concoct_197_sub | reverse complement strand
GCAAAAGCCCCACCCTTCTTCAGCTTCCCATCAAAATATTCCAGCCCCAAAGTCTCTAAAGTCGCCGGGTCGAGACGGTGAGGTTCGGCGGCTTCCCAGAGCGCCATCAGCTTACCGCCCCAATAAATCACCTGCGTGTTCGCAATGTTCTTCAGCTTGGTGTCAAAGGCATTTTTTAGCCACCCACCCGATCGCGCCGTTCCAAAAACCCCACGATACAAAATCTTCTCGGCCTTCTTCTCGGCAACGTACCCTTCCGTCTCCACATAGCGATTCTTAAAATGAGCGCGACCATCCTTAAAAGTAATCGCACAAATCATCCCATCCCCATCAAACGGATGCTGCACAGGCTCAGTCCCTGCCTCCAGCTTCCCCGGTCCATTGCGAAACAATGTCCCTGTCAAGGCTCTCGGAATTTCACCCTCAATCTCCTCAATCCAATAGCTCCGTTCCTGGGAAAGCGTTCGGTAGCCTTTGGCCCAGGCGGCACGATCGTAGTTAGGCTTAACTGGAGTGGCAATCATAGGGTTCTGTGAAGAAATGTAAAGAATATTATTTTATTGTACTCCATTCACAGCGGTACTTCTTAGCCATCCAACTGCTCTTTCATCCGTTCTAAGGTTTTGCGGGTATTGTCGAACATTTGGGCGGGGGTCATGCCAACTTGGCTCAATTGGGTCTTGAGTTGTTCGATCGTCATTTTGGCGGAAAAATCATCGGAAAGCTCCAGCCGTTTCATCATAATTTCGAAGCGATCGAGAATGGTTTCCATTTGACCGATGTACATGACCTTGCCATCGCGATCGAATTTGCCATACTGACTGCCCATTTGAACGAGGGATTGGTAAGTCTGAAAAATTTCTTGGGATTCCTGTTGCACAATTTCTGAATCAAAAAATGCCATGGTGTCGCTCTACTGATTTGAGGTGTTGATTCTTTTGAGGTGTTGATTCTATTGTAGGGATCGCAAAACAGCCTGTTAAGTAGTGGTTTTACGACTTTATTAAGACCTGATTTGACGGCTTTCCATGGCATGCATCTTGGGTTTGCGGCCTACTTGCTAACGACCAAAAATCCCAAATAGTTTGCGTTTTTCGGGTTGAGGCGGCGCAGCGGCAGGTCGATTTTCTCCCACATACTTAATAAAGCGTTTGGCTAGCTTATCGTCTGGGTTGAGTTTTAATGCGTGCTTTAAATGCACCCGCGCCATGCCCATCTGTTCTTGTTTAAGATAGACGAAACCCATTAAGGCATGGTAGTCGCTACAGCTTGGATCCATTCGAATGGCATCCTTAAGCTCTGTTATCGCTTCCCGCCAGCCACTGGTTTGGGCATAGTGCTTAGCCCGATCGTAGTGGCGTCTTGCGTAGAGATGGTTGGAGGTCACGGCTGCGGCCTCAGACACAGGCTTAATAGAGGCATTCACCTCGGGCTGCGCATTCATCAGACCTGTGCGTCGAGGGCGAGGATTGGTTTCGCCCTGTTTGAGTTGGAGGTAGACACAATTCAGCTCGATTAACGATCGCGTACAGTCACAAAAAGAACTCAAATCGCTGTACTGCCGATCGGCCAACGCCGACACCTGCTGTTCATAAAAAATCTCTGCCGTATGAACAGGTTTCGCTTGTAGCGATCGGGCTACGGAAGTCTGGACTGCAACCCCGTCTTTCAGAGCTTGCAGCGCAGTCAGCCGCACCAAAGCTAAGACTTCCCGTTGACCCCGCTCATCTTTGATCGAGGCGTAGGCCGGGTTCACCAGCCGTGCC
>JANMIS010000535.1:0-5926 GCA_031375925.1 Synechococcales cyanobacterium OTE_70_concoct_197_sub | reverse complement strand
AAGGCGCTCTACGGTAGCGCGTTCGATCATGCGGGTAAGCTTTTCGCCGACGACGGATCCCATGCTGCCGCCCATGAAGCGAAAGTCCATAACGCCGAGACCGATCGGGTTGCCCTTAAGGTTGCCGATGCCTGTCTGGACGGCATCGACGAGATTAGTTTTTTCCTGCATTTCCTTGAGCCGATCGCTGTAGAGCTTCCGATCGCGAAAGCCCAAGGGATCGACGGAATGGACGGCGGCATCCATGGGTTGCCAGGTGTCGGCGTCGATCAGTTGGCGGATTCGTTCGTCGCTGTAGACCCGCATGTGATGGTCACATTCGAGACAGACCATTTGATTCATTCGCAGATCTTTGGTGTAGCTGAGTGCCCCGCAGGAGTCGCATTTTGTCCAAAGTCCATCGGCAATTTCCCGTTCACGATCGGGCTGAGCCGGTTCAGGGGATTCTTTGCGACGGTTTGCAAACCAATCAAATAACGACATGACGAATCACCAATGCTGGAGGGCGAGTGCTTGTTAGGGCGTTTTGATTATAAGACCGCGCGCCTCAATTCTGAGTTCTGAATCTGCGGCTCGAAATCCTAAATACCTAGCCCCAAACATCCTAAAATAACGAAGTGAAAATCTGACTCGAAATTTTGACTAAAGGCCATAGAGCAATGACAAAAACAGCGTGGGTGTTTCCAGGACAAGGATCGCAGGCCGTCGGGATGGGCATGGATTTGCTGGATTTGCCGGGAGTGAGGGCGAAATTTGACCGGGCGAGTGAACTGCTGGAATGGTCAGTCGTCGATCGGCTTCAGGGAGACAGCACCGAGCTATCCAAGACGCTCTACACCCAACCCTGTCTATATATAGTAGAAGCCCTTTTGGTGGATCTGCTCAAAGCCAAAGGAAAAACACCCGATTTCGTTGCAGGACATAGTTTAGGCGAGTATTCTGCCCTCTATGCCGCAGGCGTTTTTTCCTTTGAAGCGGGCTTAAAACTGATCCAAACCCGATCGAAACTGATGGATAGTTGCTCTAGCGGCAGCATGGCGGCACTGCTGGGATTCGATCGGGCGGCTTTGGAAGCGGCGATCGGCAGCACCGAGGGCGTGGTTTTAGCCAATGACAATAATGATGGCCAAGTTGTCATTTCAGGCGAACTAGATGCGGTCGATACGATCCTTGCCAACGTTAAATCAAAACGTGCCGTCAAGCTTAATGTCAGTGGGGCCTTCCACTCACCTCTGATGGCAGATGCCGCCGAAACCTTTAGCACTGTCTTGAAAGACATGCCCTTCAACGACGCCCAGATTCCCGTTCTGTCCAATACCGATCCTACACCTAGCACCTCTGCCACCGATCTTAAAGCCCGCCTCAGCCGCCAAATGACAGGTGCCGTGCGCTGGCGCGAAATTTCTCTTGCCTTGCCCGGTTTGGGCGTCACTTCTGTCACGGAAGTCGGTCCTGGTAAAGTGTTGGTGGGAATTATGAAGCGGACTTGCGAAGGCGTTGAATTTGCCACGATCGGCACTCTGGCAGATGTAGAGGCGCAAATCCAAAATGTCTAAGGCTTTACTAAAATCACCCGATCGTCACCCCCCCGATCGTGAGCCGCTGGTTAGCCTGATTCTCTACCACCTATTCAAATGGTCGTTTGTGAGTCCGGTTTTTCATACCTACTTCCGGGGCAAAATCCACGGCGCACAGTATGTCCCTAAAAAAGGGCGGCTTCTGGTCGTCAGTAATCACGCCAGTGACTTCGACCCCCCGATCGTCAGTCACTCTGTCGGTCGGCCCGTTGCCTTCATGGCCAAAGAAGAACTCTTTCGAGTTCCGGTGCTAAAACAAGCCATCACGGCCTATGGAGCCTATCCCGTCAAACGAGGATCCGCCGATCGATCTGCCATGAAGTCCGCCGTAGCTTCCTTGGAAAATGGCTGGGCGACAGGATTATTTCTCGATGGCACCCGAATGCCCGATGGTCGGATCCACGACCCAAAAATTGGTGCAGCCTGGATTGCAGCTAAGACCCAAGCCTTGATCCTTCCGGTCTGTCTCTGGGGAAGCCATGAAATTTTTCAAAAAGGCTCTTCCCGTCCTCGACCGGTTCCTTTAACCGTTCGCATCGGGGCACCGATCGCACCGCCCCTAAGCACCGATCGCGCTGAACTTGAGCGAGTCACCCAAGACTGCGCCAAAATTATTAATCAACTCCACGATTTAGGACGATAACGTTATGTCGGATCAGAGCACACCCCAAGATCTTCGCCAAACCTTAATAGACCTGCTAGATGAAGCAGAGATGGATTGGCTCCAACCCCATCTCGATCGTGAAGTGGTGGTGTGGGTGGATGACAGCTTGGATCTAGTGGACGTGGGGATGGCAATCGCCCAAGATGACGCCAATACGGTCCGGCGCTGGATTGAAGAGCAGTTTCTGATTAAACCCGATGCCGATCGAATGGCGAAATGGTCCCCGACTGTAAGATTTCGCGCCCTGATTGTTCAGCCTTACGTCCTGATTCAAGATTTGCTTTCCTGACCTTGCTTGCCCTGGAAAATACCTTATTTCTTATCTACGAGAAGATATTTCATCAAAGTTTCTCGTAAGAATTGGTATTTCGTATCCAAAAATACGAACAGATTAATCTCTGATGCATCAGAATAAATACGGAGATTTTAAATCTATCTTTAGAGATACTTCCTAAGTAGGATTGTCTAGATTGAGTGATGTCTGACTTCGGCGGATATCGAGATTAATTCTTCCAGGATGCATTACATGAGCGGTTTATTAGATTTTCGAAAAAATTTGACTTTTGGAGAACAAACGATAGAGTAGACTAAGAAAAAATGACGATCGGGTTTTACGCAAGTGCTATTACGGAGTTTTGCTCTGATTGAATACTTATAATCTATCTCAAGACAGATTTGAGCCAGAAATGATCTCATCTTCTCTTTCTAGTCCCAGTCATCCTGAACGTCTGCAAAAAATTTTGCGAGAATGGGGGGTGGCCTCTCGTCGTCAGGCAGAATCGATGATCCTTGCGGGTCAGGTTCGTGTGAATGGCGTCGTGGCGGTGATTGGACAAGTGGCAGACCCGATGGTTGATCAGATTGAGGTGGAAGGCAGACCCCTCTCGTTAACCCGACGTCCAGACTTAATCTATTTCTTGTTGAACAAACCTCGCGGTCTGGTTTCAACCTGCGACGATCCCCAAGGTCGAAGAACTGTGCTCAGTTGCCTACCTCGCAGTATGCAGACGGGGTTGGGGCTTCACCCAGTAGGGCGTTTAGATACTGATTCTACAGGAGCCTTAATCTTGACTAACGATGGTGATCTCACCTTTGGTCTTACCCACCCGAAGCATGAAGTTTCCAAAACCTATCAGGTTGAGGTTGAAGGCTATCCCACCGCAGAAACACTGAGCCGATGGCGTCATGGCGTCTGGCTTGAGGGACGTAAGACTCTCCCTGCAAAGGTCACTGTTCTCCGTAAGTCACCCCATCAGACGGTCCTTGAGATTGTTCTTCGTGAGGGCCGTAATCGACAGATTCGTCGAGTGGCTGACCAACTCGGCCATCCTGTGGTTAACCTTCATCGCAGTGCGATCGGAGAGATTCAGCTTCAGACTTCTGGAGCTTCTGAACTTTTTCCGGGGATGATTCGTCCATTAAGCCAATCTGAGATCACTTTCTTAAAGTGTCAACTTCACTTACCATCGATTAGGGCGAAAGGAGCTAACTAGGAGTATCCGTTATGAGGAAGAAACAACTTCTCCAAATCGCTAAGGAGCAACAGGTGATGAAACTTACTGACATCGGTGAGCGTCTCAGCCAGTCCCGCCGTCTACTCGATATTTCTCTTGAAAATGTCGCAGAACGTACCCACATTCAGACTCGTCTATTGAAGGCGATCGAAGAAGGTCGTCTAGAAGATTTACCTGAAGCGGTCTATATTCAGAGTTTCATTCGTCAATATGCCAATGCGATCGGACTCAATGGTCTGCACTTTGCGAGTGAGTTCGCAGATTCGTTGACACCTGTTCACGATCGGACCCCTTGGTTCAAAGGCTTTTCTGCTATTTCTGCCCACTTGCGCCCCATCCATCTCTATGCGGGATATCTTTTGCTAGTGGGGGTATCAGTCAAGGGTGTGTCCGGTCTTATCAGCCAGTCGAATGTTCAGCCCGAACTCAACCCAGAAAGTCTTCAAAAGTTCAAAGAAAGTTTACCTATCTCCTCTGTCCCGCTGGGACCTAATCCTAAAACCCTGTCGGTTCAGCCTTCGACGGCAAATCCCGGTCAAGGGGTCCGAGTGGGTGTCACCTTGACGGATCAGTCTTGGGTTCGGGTCGTTGCTGATGGTAAGGAAACCTTTGAAGGGGTTTTGACAGAAGGCACAACCCGCAACTGGAATGCTCAAAAGCAGCTTGTGGTGAGAGCTGGCAATGCTGGAGCCATTATGGTCAGCTTTAATGAAGGACAAGCGAAGCCTTTGGGTGCGCCGGGAACAGTTCAGGAAGTCGCATTTCCGCCTGCCCAGATTACAGCGACTCGGTTGAATGGACCTAACTTGCCTGAGTGACAATCGTGCATCGATCGCCCTAATCCTTACTCGGGACAATTGATTTAGATGTAAGCCCTGAAAACCAATCTTGTGTAAGGAACGACGCTTTAATAGGTCGAATATGACCGATCGAGTTTGCTCTATGCTAAGCTCGATCGGTTTTTTAACTGAGCTTTTAGGAGACAATATAGTACATTTCCTTTAAATACATCTGCTTATGTCGTTACTGCCTTCCTACGATGTCATTGTCATTGGGTCCGGAATTACAGGGGCAGCATTGGGTTACGAACTTGCCGTTCGCGGGGTTAAAGTCCTACTGCTGGACCAAGATTCTCAAGCTTCTAGTGCGACGCGGTATAGCTATGGCGGGATCTCCTACTGGGCTGGAACCACGAAATTGACCCGATGCCTATGTGCTGAAAGCCTGACCATTCATCGTCAACTATCAGGTGAATTAGCGGCTTCGACAGAGTTTCGGGAATTGCCCTTAATTGGGACGATCGACCCAGGTCAGGATCCAAATGAAGTATTGAAAACCTTTCAGAACTTTACCGAACCACCCCAGTTACTCAGTCCGTCGGAAGCCCACAATTTAGAGCCGTTACTCAACCCGGATTCGATTGCAGGGGCGGTGCTAATGCCCTATGCCCATATCAACCCAATCCAAGCGACTCAAGCTTATATCCAAGCTATGCTTCGCTTAGGGGGAACGCAAATTTTCGATCGGGTAGTGAGCCTTACTTCTGACGCAGCCGGGGCACAAGTTCAGGGAGAACAAGCCACCTACTTAAGCGATCGAGCGATCGTCTGTGCGGGGGGGGCGACGCGAGCATTAATGCGGGCCTCGGGTTTGCCGTTACGACAATACTTTAGCCATGCAGAATCGATCGAAACCGATGTTGCAGACCTAGAAATGCAGACGGTCGTGATGCCCGCTGAAATTCGACGCTTCGAACTAGAGTCCGTTGCTGCACAGGAAGATTCTCTCTGGAGCGAAGAAGATCCCAATCAAGAACTGCTTCCCCCAATTTTGGACTGTGGCGCGCTTCAGTTTACAGATGGCAGCTTTCGTTTTGGCCAAATCAGCCGAACCCAGACCAGTCTCCGATCGCAAGCGGAACCCTTGGCGAGTGAACAGTGGATGAGATCGCGCTTAGCCGAGCTTTTGCCTAAGGTGGCACAGTTACCGGGGCGGTGGGTCACTTGCACCGTAGCCTTTAGTGCTGACCATCTGCCCTTGGTCGGTCCCCTAGACGAGGGCGGACGGCTTCAGGTGATGTCAGGGTTTAGTAATCCGATGGCGTTAGTTCCAGCAACTGCCAGAAGATTTGCAGCTCAGTTAGTTTCGTCCCAGCCAGATGAATGGCTAAC
>JANMIS010000504.1:0-3455 GCA_031375925.1 Synechococcales cyanobacterium OTE_70_concoct_197_sub | reverse complement strand
CTTAAAAATTCATCAATTTGTTTTGCCCAGGCAGGAGAGGGCTTAGTAGATTCAGCAGGAGAGGGAGATGCCACTGGGCTGGCGGGCACTGCGATTGCCGCAGGAGGCGTTGCTAACGGTTTGGTTACAGGACTGCTGCTCGGCTTTGCGCTAGAAGTTGGCTTAGCTGAGGGCTTCACGCTTGGGGCTTGGGCGAACTCAGTGGTTTGCCAGATCGGTGGCTCTGCATTCGGGGTCGGCAGCGAATAGGCGATCGCGGGCGCTTCGAAGAAGCTGCTGCTCTGGGGGGCACGGATAACGGGCTTAACATTTCTGACGAAGATCGCACAGACGATCCCCAAAACACCCATCATGAGCACCATGGCCCACTGAACCAACTCTAGGTTGAGTTGACGCTTGATAACCGCCATCACCATGCCATAGATTAAGAAAAAGTAAGCCGGAACGTAGAATAAATCTCCTAAGGAGACATCTGGACTCTGATCCAATACCACTTCCCAATAGGCAAACAGACAGCTCCCAACACAGTAAAAAGCCAGCCCCATCCCTAGTCCCAGCCAGACATCCTTACCGCTGACACTGTTAGAACTCAAGACGTTACGCAGGCACAGGACAGCAGCGCCGAAAAACGCCACAATTTCGAAGAGCGCCGTGACGAGATGGTAAACGCTATCTTCCGATCGTCCCGTGTTCTGGGTCAAAAAGTACATGGCGGCTAAAAAGGCCCACAGTGCGCCCCCATAGTAAATGGGCTGCGACGACCGCGAGGTGGTAGCTGATTTATCCGATCGACTCATAGGAATTAGCTCTAACTAATAGATATTTTCAATGACTGCGTTAGACGTCTACTTAACGTCTACTTCCAGATATTAGACATCGGGGATCGAGACAACCAATCTAGAAACGCAGCCCGCTCAGTGCTGGAAAGGTCTTGCAGCGCATCCAAGGCATTGCGGACAAAACCTGTATTCCCAAAATAAGCTCGCCCCAGCCGATGAAGTTCCTGAAGCAAAGAAATCACTTGCGCCTCCCGCCAAGGGGGCGGTTGAAGGCTGTTCAGGGGATCGGCAGTCAAGACTTGTTGGACTTCATCAGGCGTCAATGCCCCCTGAAACTTGCCTTTTTGAAAGACTGCAGTAATATCTCTTTGGAAAGCGTTCCCTTGTTTGGCCCCCATCAAATCTTCAATATCAAGATAGGTGGTTTGCAGCATCAACAGAGAAGCCTGGATCAGAAGTGCCGAGACACCATCTTGGACGGGCATTCCTGAAGGTGGAATGTCTGAATTGAGTTGATCAAGACGAATTTTTCCCCAAACGCTGTAGCGATCGGGTTCTTCGAGCAGGACACAAGCCTTCCCCTGGTTATCGGTCAGATCCCGCCAGAGCGATCGAGCATCATCCTCTTGATGTGCCTGAAAGACACTCAAAAGCCGAAAAGTCATGCTCTGATAGTTCAGGATCGGGATTTTCTGATCTTTTCGAGGATGTTGGATACTGGAAATCTCAACGTCCTGCCGCCTCAAAATAAACATGACATTCTGCGCAACATTGTGGGCTACTGGGATTAGCTCTCCCCTTTATATGCCAAAAGACCGCGCTTGACACATTCCGCCATAATATTTTGTATCTCGGCAAGATATCTAAAAATACCTGCCGCCTTTGTCGTTTTTGGATTAGAGTCTTACGAGAGTGCATTTTAATCATGCACTTAACGGCGTCGCTCAGTGGCTGATGGTCTAAGTTTGGGTTAAACTTTAGGCTAACTGGTTCATCCATCACTGGTTCTAGGATCCTTAGCTCAGTGGATAGAGCAACCGCCTTCTAAGCGGTCGGTCACAGGTTCGAATCCTGTAGGGTCCGTTTTTCACAGTCCTGCATCCCACATCTTCCTAATCATAATATTTTGCTTCCATGACTGAACTATTAAAGACCTGGATCGAGACCACCATGGCCAGTGCTGGGAATCTCGGGATCGCCTTGCTAATGTTTGCAGAGAATATCTTTCCTCCGATTCCGTCAGAGCTAATTATGCCGCTGGCTGGTTTCACGGCTCACACCAAACCGGAGTCGGGGTTGACGCTTTCTTCAGTGATTATTGCGGGACTGTTGGGGACGATGCTGGGGACAATGCCTTGGTATTATCTGGGGGTTTGGCTGGGCGAGGAACGGCTACGGGCTTTGGCCGATCGCTATGGCAAATGGGTGGGAATGACGGGCGAAGACCTCGATCGGGCCAATCGTTGGTTTTATCGTCATGGAAATGTTGCGGTCTTCTTGGGTCGCTTAGTGCCGGGGTTGCGCACGGTGATTTCACTGCCTGCGGGGATCGCTCGGATGCGCTTGGCTCCTTTTTTGGCTTACTCGACCTTGGGCAGCGGAATCTGGATTTCGTTCTTAACGGGGGCAGGTTATGTTTTGGGCAAAAACTATGAGTTGGTAGACCAGTACCTCGCTCCCGTCTCGAAGATTGTTGTTGTTGTTTTGGTGGTCGCGTTTCTCTGGTGGCTGTGGCGCAAACGATCGGAGCGCTCCAAAGGATAGAGCGAGATTGACATAGCGATTCAACTTCAGGAAGAATTTTCTCCGGTCTGTCCGGATCTCTCTAAAATAAATCGCAAACTGCTTACGTTCGCTGCTCATCTTCTTAATTAAGAGAATCCCATGCATGTCGTCGCCGATTCGATCACGACCCAAACTATTCATCTGATTGCGGTTAATTTTTTTGACCCGGAAAGTTTAAAAAACCTATTGACAAACCTAAACCAAACGAGTCCGCTATTGGGACATTTTTTAATCTGGGGAATTATCTTTGCAGAATCGGGTTTGTTTGTTGGTTTTTTTCTGCCGGGGGATAGCTTGCTGTTCACGGCAGGTTTTTTATCTAGTGTGAGTCTTGTGCCGGGACAACCGACGTTGTTGAATTTGGGTTGGTTACTGTTTGGATGTTTTGCCTGTGCCGTAATCGGGGATAATGTGGGCTACGCGACGGGATCGCAATATGGACGAAAGCTTTTCCAGCGAGAAAATTCTCGGTTTTTCAAGAAGGAGTATCTGGTTTCGGCCCAGTCTTTCTATGAGAAGCATGGAAAAATGGCGATCGTTTTGGCACGGTTTACCCCAATTGTGCGGACCTTTGCGCCGATCGTAGCGGGCATTGGGGCGATGCATTATCGAACATTTTTGTTTTTTAATGTGATTGGTGGTTTTTTCTGGACCTTTGGCTTACTGATTGGTGGGCACTATCTAGGGAAATTGATTCCCGATGTAGATAAGTATTTGCTGCCGATTATGCTGGGAGTGATTGTGCTATCGTTCCTGCCGTCTGTTATTCATATTTATCAAGAACGCAAGGCCAATCGCCGCGAGTAGTCCATTGAATACCCCACTGAACAAACCCACTCTCTCTGCGCCTCCTCGTGAGCCATTACATAGGGCGCGATCGAACTATTGGCG
>JANMIS010000478.1:0-7146 GCA_031375925.1 Synechococcales cyanobacterium OTE_70_concoct_197_sub | reverse complement strand
AGTTCCGGCACAATAAAGACGGCGTTGGGATCATCATTGTTGAGTTTTGCGAGTTCTGGGGTGAGATTGGTCATCTGGACGCCGAGGTAAGGATGGCGGATCTTTTCCCCTCGGGCTAGTTGATCTTTCAATTCCTTTGCTTTGTCGATCGGAATGGCAAACCCAATTCCCATGGCATCTGCACGAATGGCCGTATTAATGCCAATAACTTCACCATTGTCATTCAGCAACGGTCCACCCGAGTTACCGGGATTAATCGCTGCGTCGGTTTGGATAAAATCAAGGCGCTTGTCAGGAATGCCGATCGCTGCGCTCGATCGTTTGAGTGTACTGACAATGCCCAGCGTCACCGTGTTGTCTAAACCTAGGGGATTACCGACTGCGATCGCCCAGTCGCCGACCTGTACATTGCCGGAATTACCCAACGCCGCTACAGGCAAATCGCTGCCTTCAATCTTGACCACGGCTAGGTCTGTCACTTCATCGACGCCGCGCACTTTTCCTTCAAACTTCCGGCCATCTTTGAGGGTCACCGTTACTTTGTCTGCGCCATTGACCACGTGGGAATTGGTCAATAACACCCCGGTTTTGTCAATCAAGAATCCAGAACCCTGACCCCGCAGCATTTCTTCACGGGGAGCCAATAGTTCATCTCCAAAGAAGCGACGGAAAAATGGATCTTCCATCATTGGATCCGTCGCTGCACGCCGGGTGATCGTTTTCTCAGTATCGATGCGCACTACGGCCATCCCCACTTTCTTCACCGCTTCTGTGACAAAGCTGCCGCGTTCGATCGATTTGGGTGCGAAGTTTTTGGCGATCGTCCGTGATTCTTGGATAGGATCGATCGGCGATTTTACGATCGGCAGTTCTATGGGCGCGGCCTCTTGAGGAATGGGTTGAGGGGCGGGTTTAACGGGTAAAACTGACCTGGTTTCCGATTTGATCAAGCTGCTGGGGTTAGAGTCCGATCGCAGCGCTTCGACCCAATCCGCCGCTGCCACGTCTGACTCGCCGCAAAAAAGTGCCAGGAATCCGAACAGCCCTGCTAGTAGAACCGATCGGACATTGCGGAGTAATTCAAATTTACGGACGCGCTCAAACAGGAGACAAAGTGCAGAAATCGACATAATTCAATCAATCCCGAATTCCAATAACCAAAAAGCCACTACTCTATTCTTACAGGTTAACCCAACTCTATGCTAGTTCGGATTTCGTTACCTATTACCGATCGACCGCTCAGAATTCAAACTCCCGATCGCCCACCCGCAACTTAAGCGGGACCCCACGACCTTGGGCATCGACTTTAATTTCGGCCACGGCTTTACGATCGCGAATGGCTTGATTCACCTCGTTGCGTCGGTCTTCGGGCATGTAGTAAGTCTCTAATCCATAGTCAACAAATTGGCTCGAAAATGACGATGAATTGACGACTCCCTTTAGGATTACTTTCTCAGGCGATCGTTGCGCGGGCAGTTTTGCACTAATGGCTGTGGCTTTCCACGGCTGCAATATTGTCGAAGATTTTGTCGATCGGTCCTGCTCCAAGGTCACATAAATTGTGGAACCTGGCTTTAAAATACGAGGCCTGGGTTGCTTGGGCTTTTCGTAGTTGCGGGAATTATCTTCAACGGTGGGGAGGTCTTTCCAACCAGGGAGAGTTTTTAATAGCTTCACGTCAGAAATGTCATAGCGCAATGTGGTCGAATACCCCCGCATGGGATCGTAGGGATCTACGGGAATGGTTTTGAGAATGACGCTTTGGCCTGTGAGTTGAGTGTAGATAGCTTGGGCTGGAACACCTATCATCATCAGGATTTGAATAACAAATGCAATCCAGAAAAATCGTGGGTTTGGCAATGTTTGCGGTGTAGATGTTTGCGGTGTAGATGTTTGGGTCATGGGTTTAGGTCTCCTGATGAATCTGTGGGAAGGCTGGGTCGCTGTCCTGCATATTTTTCAAACCAAATACCTGCTGCAATAATGCCAAAGCCGCACAGGGTTAGAATTGCAGATTTTAAAATTAATTCGGTTTCGTATTCTAAAAATCGACTGGCAATCAAGATCACTAATACCAACAGTCCATACCAAAACTGCGATCGGCGTTTGGTTTCTAAGCTTTCTCGAATACAGCCAATACTGAGTACCACCAACATCGCATTAAGGACAAAAATCATTTCGGGCCGATCGTTCATTCTAACCAGAATGCTGTATCCGCCCAGGATGGAAAGAATGATTAAAATAACCCCATTAAGACTGCGCGATCGGGAATTGTGCAAGAGCTGAATCCATTGCTTTGCGTTGACTAGGGCGAGTATTACCATGCCGGGAATGCTAGACATCCAGGTACTGGAAAGTAATGTGTTGGGTGTTATAAAATCATTGCTGGGGGAAATCAGAAATGAATACCGAAATCCGCCAATGTAAAGTAAAAATCCTAAAGCGACTATACTTAAATTACGGGCGATTGCCTGAAATTTAGGCGCAATAGCGGGCGCGCCCATTAAGGGGTAGGACCAAAGAAAGGCGATCGGCAAGGTCAACAGTCCAAACCCCAACCCATAGGACGCTAAAGAACTATTTGAATAATAGAAAACTTCACTCCAGAGAGGCAGACAGCTAAATAAACTCACCAATATCGCAATAATAAACAATGCTCTGCTTCGACACCAATGGGCCAATGGAAAATAGAGCAGTCCGGCGATCGTGGGAAGATTGAGAAATATTATCTGGTAGATTGTCAGTGACTCGGCGGATTTGCCCATACCGCTGAAAGTTTCACCCCAGCCGCTCCCGCTTGCCCAGCCTAAAACCAACGCACTCAAAACTCCCAACGGTCCATTTTGCAAGCAATAGGCCATGACTGCTACGCCAATGCTCCAGGTTATCAGCAGCGGATGTAATGGCCCGCTAATGTGATACATCTGCGCCATCAAAGCCATCGTTGCGCCGAGGGTCATTCCACCGATTAATAGTAGTCCTTGGCCTAAAATTTGTTGAAGTTTGTCAGACCTGCGATGGAGCCAAAAGCCCGAGAGATTGGTAGCTGTAAATAATCCAAACAATAGTAAAGTTCGGAAAACCTTAGGAATGTCCTGCCAATTGGCGGCGACATAGGTGATGATGCCCAGCCCAATTAAGACTGAACCCACGACAATTAATAAAAAGGTAAATCGACTGCTGGCCTGCTGATCGAGCAGATCGAATTGGTATCGATCGGCTAATTGTTGCCATTGGTCGGGGGTAATTAATCCATCTTGTCGCCATTGCTGCGAGTGCGATCGCAACTCATGACGAAATTATTCTGAAGACATCATTCAAGACCTCGCGATTGGGGCTGGGAAAATCAAAGCGGTGATTCAGTATATTCACTGTGACACACTTCCCAGAACTTATGCCAATCGCTGTGCCAAATTTACGATCGGATAGTTTTGGTGACCTCAACAGATTTCGATCAAAAGTTACAAGACGTCGCGATCGTGAATGACTCGAATGATTATTTTGCACATTTCAATTCATCATCTTTCCCAACTGGATTGGAGTCCGTTAGTTTCTTTTCCCAGAAGAGTGCGTGGCCCATTTCAGGATTGAGCTGATAGCCGTTGAATCCGACGGCTTTGTAAGCAGATTGAGCAATGGTATTACCCTCTAACACCTCTAGGGTGAGCTTACAGCAATTCAAACGACGGGCAATTGTTTCTGCTTGGTTCAGTAAACGCTTTGAAATGCCTTGACCTCGATAGGGTGCAGAAACAATCACATCGTGAATATTGAGCAACGATCGGCAGGCAAAGGTTGAAAATCCTTCAAAACAAATGATGAGGCCAGCAGGCTCGCCCTGCACTAATGCCAAAATGACATGGGCATTCGATCGGTTGCTCAATGCCATTGGCAGATTCGCTTTAACGTCTTCAGAAAGACCTTGACCACTGCCCATGGGATCCCTCGCATACTCATCCATTAGTTGAACGATTGCCTTTGCATGAACAGGATTTACAGGATTTGCTTCAATCACTTCAACCATCATTTCAACCATCATTTTAACGATAGGAGTTACAAAAATCGCCCAGTCAGAAAACCAACTAATCGAGTGCTAACCGTGAGAATTTGACGAAAATCAACTGCCCGATCGAGATCTCGTTTAATCAAGTTCATTTTAGCAAGATCTACGGAGGTACAAAGCACTTTGTTTTTTAATAGCGCTAGTCGCGCGTTAGAGTAGCTTATCATCGCCTGATCGAGGACATCTCGAAGCTGCACCTGCTCATCAAAACTCGCCTCTTCATAGCGAATTTCTAGGGCACTTAGGAGATCTGCGGCTTGTTTGATTAAGGTTTGATTGGTGGGAGTGGGCGTTGTCGTCATGGTGCGTTATGGATTGGGAATTGGGGTGGACGATCGTTGTGCGGAAGCATTGTTGACCCGATTGATCAATGGCTGAGCAACCGCACTCCAAAGTGGATCATTTTGCAGGTCGGTCACTAGGCGCGTGGATTTAAGCTGTAGAGCTTTGTAGTCTTTCCCCGTGAAGCTACTAGCAGTGGTAAATAGACTGGGAATTAACGAGTTAAGTTGAGAGATATCAAGATCATCATAACGATCGGCAGCTTCAATGACTTGTTTCCCAATTGTTGCCGCACGCATACATTGAGCCACGGTGCTTTCCAATAATGCGCGTTCCTCTTGTTGAATGGTCTGCCATTCGTTAAGCAATTCGCCTGTTTGGTTTTCTAGGTCACTTTTACGTTGCATGAGCGCGTCACGATCGGTGCCGTTCCCCGAGATTTGTGATTGCAGCGCTTGGTATTCCCGCCGAACCCTTCGAAATTTAACCAAGGTGCGGGTGCGATATTGCGTAAAAATCGGTGGATTTTCGCTGAGGGCTTTAGCAAAAAGCGCCATCTGAATGGTCAACGATCGGGCATGATCTCCGGCTTTCTTGAGTTCATCTCGACTGATATTGGGTTTGCGATCGAGGCTGTCGAAGATGTCTGAGAACTGCTCATACTGAAGCTTTAACTCTTGAATAAATTCATCCCAGTCGGTGTTGCTGGGCGATCGGTAGGGATCGATCGCAAGATCAATGGTGCGACTATTGAGTTCAACGCTGGAGTTCAGAATATTAGAAATAAAAGTTTGACGAATTTCACCGGGACTGCGCGGCGGAGCTTCGAGTTCACGTTTTCGTAGGCTGTCGATCGCGGTAATGGCGGCTAGAGATTCGTTGCGAAACTGAAGCGCAGAGGCTTGGAGCGATCGGGCTTTTTCGGGACTACAGCCATTGAGGGCAAGGCTGCTAAAACAAGCAACGGTCAAGAGCGTAAGGCGACGAAGTAATGACATTAATGTCACAGAGTTCAGGATTCTTTCTATTTTAGCGCCATTGTTTCCGAATCATCAAAAGACCGATGATTCGGAAACAATCATGAAATTAGCTTTCGACAAGTTGGTTGTCTTGTCGCAGACAGGCTTCGATAAAGGGGTCTAGATCTCCGTCCATGACATCTTGAATATTTGTGGTTTCGTGACTGGTGCGAAGGTCTTTGACCATTTGGTAGGGGTTAAAGACGTAGTTGCGAATTTGGGTGCCCCAGGCGGCTTCGACCATATCGCCACGAATTTCAGCGATTTCTTTGGCTTTTTGTTCTTGAGCAATGACTAAGAGTTTTGCTTTTAGAATGGCGAGGGCTTTTTCTTTGTTTTGCAGTTGGCTCCGTTCTTCAGTACAACGAACGGCAATACGGGTTGGGAGGTGGGTAATGCGGACGGCGGTTTCGACTTTGTTGACGTTTTGGCCGCCCTTTCCGCCTGCGCGGGAAGTGGTGATTTCTAAGTCTTTGTCGGGAATGTCGAGTTGAACGTCATAGTCAATCAGTGGCATGACTTCAATGCCCGCAAAACTGGTTTGGCGCTTGTCGTTGGCGTTGAAGGGGGAAATGCGAACGAGGCGGTGAGTGCCTTTTTCGACTTTTAGATAGCCATAGGCGTATCGCCCTGCAATTTCAATGGTGACGGATTTGATCCCAGCCTCTTCCCCTTCGGACATTTCTAAGGTGCTGACTTTGTAACCCCGTTTTTCGGACCAGCGCATATACATTCTTAAAAGCATTTCAGCCCAGTCCTGTGCGTCCGTGCCGCCTGCGCCTGCGTTGATGGTGAGTCTGGCTCCCTTGGCATCGTAAGGGCCGGAGAGCATTTGTTCTAATTCCCATTGGTCTAAATCGTGCTTGAGCGATCGGGCAATCTCTGCACCTTCTTCGAGTAATGCGTCGTCTAGTTCAAGTTCAACGAGTTCAAGAATAGCAACACCATCATTGAGATGATTGCGCCAACGATCGTAGCCTTCAAGGTGAGATTTATAGTCGTTGAGTTCTTGAAGGGTTGCTTGGGCGGTGGTTTGGTTATCCCAAAATTGGGGCTGAGCGGCGACTTGTTCAAGGTCTTTGATTTTGGCGGTTAGGGCAGGTACGTCAAAGATAGTCCTGAGTTTTACCCAGGCGATCGGCGAGCAGGTCAAGATTACGTTTGAGTTCGACGGTATCCATAAAACTGGGAGATTAATACATTAGTCTTCAATTTTAACCCATGATTGGACGAACGATCGGGGTCATCCGTGGATAGTGATCGTGAGTGGGCGATCGGCTTATTTGTAATGTCTTGTTCGGGTCAATGCTTAGATTGATATCTGGCTTTCAGTTCCAGTGCGTTACAGAAGCTGTTAAGGCTACTTAATAAAGCATTGTAATAATTATAAGCATCTTCACGATTGGTCGCAAGATAGTCATACAGCGTTAATTCTGGTTCTGAGGCGAGTGGCTGCTTGGGAATCTCTAAGCCTGCTTCAGCTAACCGAATAGAAGCAATTGAGATTAGAAGTGCGCCGATCGTCTGATTGTTTCCACATCGCAAATCCTCTAATCCCGGCAAGATCAATTCAGATCCGGGTAATTCATTTAAATCCATTTTTAATCCCTTTCTGAGACCTGATCACAGCGATCGATAAAATGTTGAACCTTATTGCGTAGCAGTTCACCATCAATCAAAGGAAATCTAATTAATTCCGATTCGATCGCCCAATCTATCTGGGATTAGACGATCGTAATTCAAACTAGAGCCTGATATAACTAGAGCCTGATATAAATTGGC
>JANMIS010000460.1:0-2418 GCA_031375925.1 Synechococcales cyanobacterium OTE_70_concoct_197_sub | reverse complement strand
CAAATCAATTCAAACCGTTTTAGTCCCAATGGCAATCAAGTCGAGGAGCAATACGAAATGCTTCTCCTAGCGGGGACAGGCTGCGGTGCAACCGAGAATGATCAAGTGGCGTTTGGTCGCATTCGAGATCAGGCTGAAGAGCGATTTAACAATAGCAAAGTCGGTCATGCCCGCATCGGTGCACCACCGATTCCCTACTGCAAATCTTTTGCATCCCCTAGCAATTGGTATCGGCCTGATGTGCCGAGTAATTGGACCCGCTACAGCATTACCATTGCCCAACAATCCAAAACCACTGAGCAAACAAAACCTATTGTGAAGTCACAAGTTGAAAGTGCCATCGACTTGGATATGGATAAACCTTGGACACTACAAGTATTACCAGAAACTTTAGTGCCAGTTCTCAGTCAACCCAAGATGCTCGATCGCATTGCAGTTCAAGAAGTCATTCCAGAACTCGATCGCAAACTCGCTCAGGCAGCACCGATTCGGATAAAGCGCGAAGAATTTTTACGATCGATGGTTCAAACAGAGATCGTAAAACCTATCCCAGAACTGAACGCAATCAAATTCGATCGAAACCTCAACCAACGCATTGCCACGTTCATGCCAAAAGAAGCATTGGATCGTAATCTCGGCGATCGTATTTTTCGCACCCCAAAAGTCAATCCTGTTCTAGTACAGCCCGTCACAGCACAACCCGTCAAAGAATTAATCTTAGATCGGTCTAAGTTGCTAGGACGCAACTGGGAGCTTAAACAACTTGTCAATAAACAGATTCTCGAACAATCTCAAACCGAGACGATTCAAAGCTCCCAAATTTCAGTTAGCTTTGATTATTGTTGGGTTAATATCGATCGAGTTTGGTTTTACAATCCCTATTTGCAAATGAAAAATTGGTACATTCCAGGGCTGCAAATAGGAGAGACAACCCAAGCCTTCCCCGCAATCCCGATCGCGGTTCTCCTTGTGCGCAATCTTCGCATTCAATCCAATTGGCAAACGCAGGAATTACAGTCTGTGCAGAGTTCCATAGCGCTCGGACCTTTTTCATTAGTCGGTCGATCGATCGAACAGGGCACTGGGGCAATTGTGCAGTCTGGAATGCAAGCGATGGCTTGGGTCTGTCAAGTGATGCCCACTTTGCCACCTAGCCCACCTCCCGTTTAGCGGATATCCACTATTCGCTTTCCGCACCCGGCAACACATTAAATCCTTCGATCGATCGGCGAAACCCTTCCACCTTCTCGTTGTAGCGAATGCTCATGACCGCTTCCACATTTTCATGGGGCCGGGGAATCACTACCCAAGTCACCAAATGCCCACCCGCTGTATTTTGTGCCGCCTCAACGCCTGCCGCCATTGCCGCGTTCACTTCCGCTACATTGCCGCGAATATTAATGGTGTAGCGCGCACTCCCCGCCCGCACATAGCTCACCAACGTCACCGCCCCCGCTTTCACCATCGCATCCGATGCCGCCAACACAGGCGGAAACCCAATTGTCTCCAGTGACCCAACTGCCTTCGTCATTCCGCCTCTCCCAAATAAATCCAAAACCCAAAAACCCGTCAACAGCCACCATTAACGGGTTCAAACTCAATTCCATTACGGATTCTGACTACTGCGCAACAGGCTGTAGCCATTTACAGACGATCGGAACACTTCCACCGCCTCGGTATATTCAATATCCATCACCGCCTCCACATTCTCATGGGGCCGAGCAATGATCACCCAAGTCTCCAAGACTCCGCCAGGCGTGTTCTGCGCCGCTTCAATGCCCGCTTCCATCGCCCGCTTCACTTCTGAAACATCGCCCCGAATATTGATCGTAAAGCGAGCACTTCCCGCCTTCACATAGCTCACCAGCGTCACCCGCGCCGCCTTAACCATGGCATCCGCCGCCGCTAACACGGGGGGAAAGCCCTTTGTTTCGAGTGATCCAACTGCCTGTGGCATGACTAGCGCTCCTAAGAAAAATGATTCAATCTACAGTCGAGGGTTTGATTTTCGGTTTAGCTGTTTGGTTCTAAATCCGGAAGGGTTCCGCCGCAGGCCGATAGCCGATCGGCAACACCGCCTCCAGATTATCCGGGGGATTCGGAATAATCACATGGCTTACGACTTCCGCATCACCGGGCATCTTCGCAACCATTTCCAGCCCTGCTTCCATGGCACTGCGGACTTCAGAGACAGGCCCTCGAATGGAGACCATATATCGTCCACTAGCGCAGCTTTCGTAATTCACGAGCGCCACTCTTCCAGCTTTCAACATGGCATCCGAAGCCGCCAATACAGCCGGATATCCAACGGTTTCCATCATTCCAACAGCCATGCCCATAGGAGCGCTCCAGCGTTAACTTAACCGACCCATAGATTCATAGATCGCCTGTGATACAACACTGTAGCGCGAATCGCCC
>JANMIS010000406.1:0-5500 GCA_031375925.1 Synechococcales cyanobacterium OTE_70_concoct_197_sub | reverse complement strand
TGTACCGATCGCTCTTCAAGCGGGATTGTCAGCAACTGAAATTGCTAAACGGTTTAATGTCCCAGTCAAACGAATTCAAGAGATCGCGACACAGCATAAAGCAACGAATTAAGCGATTTGGGTGAGTGGACCAAGCAGCCTACTTACTCATCCGATCGTCCCCATCCGCGCACCCAATTTATGGCGCGATCGTCAACTTCCCCCAAGACCTAAAAAACTTAGGAACTTAGGGAATAAAAATTCGCCTTAGGTTTGGCAGCAATGCGGGCGAACCGCTCACGATTCTGTGTAATACTGCCGCAGTTCTTCTGATTCCTTTAGAACGATCCTCAAGCAATTAAGTCCACGCCGAGTCTTTAGATACACTGACTTTGCGATCGATGGAAAGGTAGGAACGATCGTAATTCTGAAACGCTAGACGAAATGCTGGAAAAACAGCATATCGAAATACCATTATTCCTTGTGGGCAATCAGCATAACGTTCGCGATCACCAGACTCAGACAACTCCGGCTACTGACCACTACACTTCAATTCCGGTGCATCGCGCTTGTTATGTGTTGATCTCATTTGAAAATTGCACTGGGCTAAGGGCTGCTATGTGCCATAGCCAAGCTATTAATCTTTAGGTATCGTTTCAGAACGAATATATGGAAACATGTGCGCTACGTAGTCAGCTTTTCCAAGTTCGATCTTCTCGCTGCGCAATATTGAATAGGCAGTCATGAGGTGGAAATAAAACTGGGCGAGTGTCCAATCGCGGGCATATTGCTCGGCGGACAGATCGAGAATCATACCGTTCGGAAGTTCATGCGCGAGTGGCTTATCAGCGTTAACATCTAGGGCATCGGGGGCGAGGCCGTCTAGTAACGCGATCGTTTCATCAATCCGAGCTTGAGCATCCGCAAACGAACCGGGTCGCTCGCCTGCATTTCGCCCTTCTTCGATCAGTTCATCGATCGATTTTGGGAAAGCCTCTCCTTTAAGCCGGAATATTGCTTCTTGAGCCTGCACACACGCAAACCGAATCTGAGTCGATAGAGGAAACATGTCTGGCGCGAGACGCGCGGATAACAGCGATTCCGCATCTACTGTCGATATTTGTTCCTGTGCCTTCTTCAGCCAGCCTGAGAGCGCTCTAAGCATTTGCGTATAGGTTGTGACGAGTAACTTCGTTAGTGACATTGATCTACGCCCTAAGTTTGGTTATTGATTCGATCGCTCCTAACTTGGCTCTAGCAGGTTCAGCTACAGGTTTATTATAAGGCGTGCTCGATCGTATGTCTTATATGGCAGGGGTTACTGTCCAACCTGCACCTCAAAAATGTAGGCATTGAACGATCGAACTGCACAGCCGAGATCAGTTTCAGCCATCAACATATGACGCTTTAAGACGTCTAAATCAAGATTTCGTAGACCTTCGAGTTCACTCTGTTGGATCTTCTCATAACCATTTTCCCGCAGACGGTAAAGCCTCAATACGCCATCCTCCCAAAACCAAACTTCAGGGACACCGATCGCACGATACCGCTGAAGCTTTTTCGCACCGCCGCTGGTAAAGACAATTTCGATCGACAGGTCAGGAATTTTCTTCTGTTTGCCAATGCAATAGGACTGATCCGGCTGGGCTGAAGAGATGCCTTCTTTTTCTTGGTCAGCCGTTCCCATCCCTAAAAATACAATCCCTTGGTAAGCCAGAAAATTGGTGAGTAAGACGCCTAAGACATGAGAAAAGATTTCATGGAGCTTACTGGGCATGAGGATTTCTATCTCACCATCAAAATAAAACAGTCGGATTCCTTGGGTGTCATCAAAAGCACTTTGAATGAGCCGAAATTTATTCCAGTCACCCTGAATGGTACGGGTGCGATCGGCTGTCTGTTGGGGATGTTCTATTACGATGGTCATAGGGCGATCGCTCCTGACTTGGCTCTAGCAGGTTCGTCAACAAATTCATTATAACGCTTTCTCGATCGTATAAGCCTTATCTGGCAAGTATTACAGGTCTCGTTTTGCTTCATAGTCCCGTCTGTAGTTCTCTGAAGTCTCAGTACCCGGTCAAACAACTTCAAGGACTAGCCGAAGTTTATTTCGATCGCCCTGCCGTCAATACTTGCACTGCGGTTAAGGTCAATTCTGGCAACGCTGAGGAGACAAGCATTTGATTGCCCTGAAATTTCTTAAACCGATATTGCCCAGATGTTAGGATGCCAATCTGAACCCATTTTCGTTCAGGGTCAATTCGCCAGAATTCTTGAATTCCACGATCGGCGTACTCATTCGGCTTTTCCTCATAGTCACGCTTGTAGTTTTGTTTTGTTTCATCACCGGGCGAAACGACTTCAATAACAATCAGCGGATTCGGGTCACTGAGCAGCACACAGGATTCTGTACGTCCTTCAAGTGCAGCAGATGATTCTAGTGAGTGAATAATAAGGTCAGGGTCACGGGCTGCAACGTATTGACTTCTGACTTGAATTCGTTCCTTAATTCCAAGTCGATCAGCCTTTAATCTGAGCAACGGGAAATACTGAATCAAGAAGATTGCAATCAATAAATTAATCCGGCTTTCTGCACCCATTTCGACTAAAACTCCATCCACAAGCTCATATCGAGTATCTGTACCATCGTCGTAGTCTAGATACTCCTTCAGCGTCATTCGTAAATCGGTTGCAACGGTCATAGGGCGATCGCTCCTGACTTGGCTTTAGCAGGTTCTTGATTAGGTTTATTATAATACTTTCTCGATCGTCGATCTCACAAGCCATAGCTGGCAAGGATTACGAGCTTTTCCAAACACCATCCTTCACCAAATAGAAACCACCGGATTCACCGCCCCCACGATCGTCATCATCGGCGCGATCGTCCACTTCCCCTAAGCCCTAAAACACTCAGAAACGCTGCCCATCAATCTCCGCAGGTTATAAGTAATCATCTTTGGCGGTCGGTGTATATGGGCATTGTCATACGTGTTCTTGCAGCCAATCAATCACTTCATCGGCGTTTTGATCGGGTGGAAAAACTGGATAGAAAACTTTGACAATTTTTCCATTCTCAGCAATCAGCGTAACTCTTTTAACAAGATGCTTGCCTTCTACTTCAAACATTGGCAACTTCAGCAAATTTGCAAGGCTCAAGTCACAATCACTCAAAAGATCAAAAGGTAAATGTAAGCGCATTTTCGCTTCCATCTGATGCTCAGTACCTTGAGTGCTAAGACCAAAGACTTTTGCCCCTAATTCATTTAGCTCTTGATAATGATCCCGAAAAGCACATGATTGAGGTGTACATCCTCTTGCCCCAGGGATTTCATCCCATTTATCAGGCAGAGGAATTCCAGGTTGTCCTGTCATTGGGTAGCAATAAATGACAATATAACCAGCAATCTCTGATAAATCTATACACCCACCTTGAGTCGAAGATAAAGCGATCGATGGCAAAGATCTTCCCAGTAAGTGATTGCAAGAGCCATCGTCTGCTGGGATGGGCAAATCTTTAGGCAAATCTGTCAGATTTTTCATATGACCCTCTGTTTCTGAAATTCACCTGATGCTAACAGACAACTTCTTAATCACTTTCCCGACCAAAGTATTGAGATGACAGCAAATCAATCAGACCCGTCATCTGTCGGCTGAACATCCAACTCCGTCAGATAGCGCATCGCATCCGCCACAGCCCCCGCCACCACAAACGGCGAACTTCGATAAAACTCACTCCAAGCCCCCGCCTTAAACTCATCATACCGATCGGCCCTCCCCGCATTCCGCTTCAACCAAGCCAATCGCACCCCATGACCAATCAAAATATCCAACACCACATACTCCTCAATCCGAAACTCTGGATTTCGCTCGACGATCGCCGCCAACTCCATCAACGCCTCAACATTGGCCGATCGGTATTCTGGCGCTTGAATTTTATTGAGTAAATGCTCCACCTGCAACGCAAAAGTTGTTTCCCCCCGCGTCATCTCACTCAAAATCAATTCACTCTCCAACCGATTACGCCGTTCAAACTTATCCCCAATCACCAACCCCTTACAGCGCTCTAATATCAACCAAACCCGCTCATAAAAATCATCCCCCACAGCACCACTCACCCCCTTCACCTGCCGCAGCCGCAGCCAATCTTCTGCCGTCTCCTCTTCGGCTGCCTCCTCCGCTTCCACCACCCAATCTACCAACGTTCCACCCACTTTTAAATGCAGCGACTCCTGCGATCGTAATACCGCATACCCCGACTCATAGCCCTCCAAGACCGATCGCAACCGCCCATAAATCTCATAGGGACTCAACCCCATCAACATTTCATACGCCTCATCCTGCGTCACGCCATTCGACTGCGCCAGTTCACTTGTTAGAAGTAGGATCAAATACCCCACCCGCACCGTCAATAGATTTTTAAACAAGCTTGGGTCAGACTTAATCAATAGATTGACATAGATCAAAATCTCCTGACTGAGTACCCGATCGCGAATATCCTCACGACCAAACGATCGAATCTTTTCTAACAACTCCGGCAACGGCAACGGATCCCGAATCAACGAATCCTCACTATAAGCCCGACCCACCGCAATCCGCTTCTGCCGCACCAAAATATCTACCACCGCATCCGCCAAATTCACATCCACCTTATCGAGCAACCCCGCCGCCCGCCGGACAATTCCCCAGTACGGCTGACCATTCTCATCGCCACGACTCGCTTTATTGTAAATCTCCTCAATCAACCGACCGACCATCACAGGCTGATCCGTCCCAATCCCCGTATCAAAAACCAATCCCCTGAGCCGCACCAATCCTGCTAAAATTTCAATCTGTTCATACAAATTATTCGATGTTTTTAGCATTCTTACTAACGTTGACGGAATTGTTTCTCGTTCCAATCTCGACTCTTGAAATTGAGTGAGTGGTTTAGTATCACTCACCTTAAAGTTCAAGAACTGCATCAAGTGATTCAAATCCAAGAACTTCAGCGTTTCCAGTTCTGGCAAAAAGTCCAACCGATCGCATCCCGCTGTCAACAACAACTGACTCAACTGCCCCACCTTCACAGGCACATCCCCACACAAGCCATCCTGCAACTCCTGCACCAACCCCAACACCGCATCCTCACCCCGATCGAGCATCTCATGGGTAATCAACAGCGTCATCACCGGACGACCCAACTGCCGCCAATGGCGATGAATATAGGCTAACTCCCCTTTAATACTCGACACCAAAAAATGATAATCCAACGTCAAATAAAACTTCTGTTCATCCAAAAACGCAGGCAAAAACACCATCGATCGTCCCCGCCCCCGAAACACTCGTGAAGTGGTCAAACTCCGCATCAGCCGCATCGGACGACCCGACAACCCCAGCTTCTCATTTTGGCCCAATCTCGTGTAAGCCAACGCCAAATCCCGCGCCGGACGCACCTGAATCGGTTCCACCTGACTCACCGTCTGCGTCGCAATATTATAGGCCGCCAGCCGCAACTGCAACGGCTCATCTTCCGCCAACAGTG
>JANMIS010000380.1:0-4994 GCA_031375925.1 Synechococcales cyanobacterium OTE_70_concoct_197_sub | reverse complement strand
TTCTTCTGGTTTACCGTGGGTGGCCCAACGGGTGTGGCCGATGCCGAGGGGCGCGGGATTGTCTTCACCATCGAGTTTTTCTTGGAGATTATTGAGTTTGCCTTTAGCCCGGACGCAGTGAACTTCGCCTTCGAGGATCGTTGCGATCCCGGCGGAGTCATAGCCGCGATATTCCAGCTTCCGTAGACCTTCCAGTAAAATTCCGCTAGCCGCCTTAGTCCCGATGTAGCCCACAATTCCACACATACGCCCCAATCCTCCCAATCCTCTAAGTGCTCGTAAAAGCTTGACTCATGGATTTTAGTTTAATCAAGGGCCGATCGCCTATGGCACTACCGAATCCACTTAGAATGAATCTAACTACAGTCAGTACGGGAAAACGTCATGGTCATGGCCGCACCAGAACCTGTATCAATGCTGGAACCGATCGGAGAAAAGCGATCGGTTCTGCGAGGCGTATCCTGGGAAACGTATTTGCAACTTATGGATGAATTGCCCCAGTCTCGTGGGGCGCGCTTGACTTATGACAATGGCATCTTGGAGATTACTGTGCCACTAGAGATTCATGAATTTTCAGGGCGCTTGATTGAGTGCTTCATCCGCACTCTCGTGGAACTTATGGGACTTCGGATAAAAACGATGGGTTCTACGACAATGAAATACCCGAAGCTCAGAAAAGGAGCGGAACCCGATAACGCCTACTATATTCAAAATCAACCACTTGTTAAAAGTCGCAATGTTGACTTCAGCCAAGATCCGCCGCCCGATTTGGTGGTTGAAATTGACATCACCCATACGGATATTCTGAAAAATGCGTTTTATTCAAGTTTAGGTGTGCCCGAGTTTTGGCGATTTGATGGGAAGGTGTGGCGGATTTATCAGCTTTGCGATCGGGTCTATGTCGAAGTGGAGGCTAGTCCAACTTTTCCAGCAGTTCCTAAAGAACGACTGTATGCTTTTTTAAAGGAAGCAAAAGAGGACGAAATTGAAGCGGTGATTTCGTTAAGAGATTGGTGGCGATCGACTCTTTGATGGCAGCCAATGTCCAATCGCTTACAATCCCGGCTCTGCATCCTTAAGTTGCTCCAAATCGATCGCCTCTAGCTTGGCATAGGCATCCTCGATCGCCATCGCGCCTCTCAAGTATCCTGTACTTGCCCCCGGACAGATCAAGGCCAAACTCTCGGCACTGTATCGATCGCGTAGGGTTTGAATATTTTTTAGCTGCCTTGGCCAATGAAAGGTCTTCGCAATTCTCAAGGGCGCGGGGTTGCCATTGCGATCGGGCAGCAGATGCCGCCCTGTAAACAAAATGCCCCCCTGTAGCGACGTGTAAACGCAGGCGGAACCTGGGGAATGGCCGCTGGTCCAGAGCATTTCAAGGCTTGGGGCGATTCCCGTTCCGGGAGGCTGTGCCAACAGGTGATGATGGTGAAAGCTTGTCACCGTGAGATTGGGTAAAAGGTAGGCTTCCTGCTCTTGAATCAGGAGTTCGCAGTGAAAGGTGCTTTGGAGGGCACGGACGTTGGCAATGCCGCCACGATGGGTGAAAGCGAGCCACCGGATGCCGCCTTTTTCTTCAAGCCAGAGTCGGGTTTCCTCCGTCCAGGCAGGGCTATCGATCAGGAGATTGCCTGTTGCAGTTTGGAGAAAGTAGGCGGTGCCTCCTAGGGTTTCTCGGTTAGGAGGGAAAGCGAAAAGAGAGGCAATGACGGGGCGGGGAAGCTTTTGGGACATCAGTGAAGGAATCTTAGGGGATGGGGTGCAATAGGGCTTGGCAAATTGTGCAAATTGTAAGGGGGTTGTAAGGGGGATTTTAGCTCGGATGTGTGGGGTTTTAGATGGGATTTCGAAGGAGTGGGTGCGAGGCGGGCGAAAGATGGGAGAATTAAAACAAACTCAGCGCTTGTCGGCGCTAATGTGGCTGTGCGGTTGCACTCGTTCTTCAATCCCCATGCTTTGGTTATTTCTTCTTGTTGCATTACTCGGTTTCTTTTGCTATTTCTTCATCGTAGAGCGGGTGCGGGTCGTGACTAGGACTTCACCGCTGCTGCTGTGGGTGGTGGTGATGATGCCTGCCTTTTGCCTAACGGCTTGGGCGTTAGTCTTCGGGATTCGAGTGCCAATGCCACCTGCGTTGGGCTTTGGAATGTTTATTGGATTTTTTGTTCTGTATTTGTATTTAATTCAGCGGGGACGCATTGAGCCACCTCAGGGCGAAAATAGCAGCCCGCAGATAGAGACAACGGTGATCCGTCCGGTGGAGCCTGCGGCGGTTCGATCGCTCTCCGCTGAAGATGAGGAGAAGTTACGCCATTGTTTTCCTTGGGAGGCCTACTATCTCAGTCAGATTGAATATCGCCCCCAGGCTGTAATCTGTCGCGGCAATCTCCGATCGCAGTCCTCAGAACTCGCCTACAAAACCGTTCAAACTAGAATTCAAGAAGCGTTTGACGATCGGTTCTTCTTAGTCTTCCAAGAGGGAGTTCAAGAGCGCCCCTTCTTTGCACTCGTCCCGAATCCACAGACGTCTCTGCAAGTGACATCTCAGGTGATGCGCCGTCCGGGTCAAGCTTTACTGCTTTTGGGAATGACAGCGGTGAGTTGCATTTGGTCTGGGCAGTTGCTGCTGGGCCAAGTTGGCATGAGTGTGAAGCCCTCTTTCTGGGACGGGTTGCCCTATGCGTTGGCGTTGATGGGCTTTTTTCTGGTCCGAGAAGGGGGCCATTATTGGACGACCTTGCGCTATGGGATTGTAGCAACGCTGCCCTATTTTATTCCGATCGTGCCCTTGCCGCAATTGCCAATCGGGACGCTGGGGGCATTTATTCAAATCCGATCGCCGATTCCCAATCGCAAGGCCCTTTTTGATGTGGGCGTAGTGGGTGCGGTGATGGGTCTGGTAATCGCGGTGGCTATCCTAGGTTGGGGGCTGTCGATGTCTCAGGTGCTGGCTCAGCCGCCAGCGTTTCGTCCTAGTGTTTTTAAATTTGAAGCGATGTTGCCGCAGTATTCGATCGCGTTGACGTTAATGGCAAAAATGACCTTGGGTTCTGCATTGGTGACGAAATCGGTAATTGCATTGCATCCGATCGCGGTGGCTGGCTGGCTAGGAATGCTATTTACGGCATTTAACTTAATGCCTGTGGGTCAGCTAGATGGCGGGCGGATGGTTCATGCCATTTTTGGGCAGCGTCAGGGGGCGGCGATCGGTCAGGTGTCAAGGTTAGCGCTGTTGGGGTTGGCGCTAGTGCAGCCGCATTTGTTGCTGTTGGCTATTTTGTTGTTTTTATTGCCAACAATGGATGAGCCTGCGCTGAATGATGTCACGCCTTTGGATAATTTTCGAGATGCTTTGGGATTGGTGATGTTGTTCGTGTTGTTAATCGTGATTGTTCCGGCTCCCAAGGTGTTGTTGGGGATGTTGGGAATGTGAATTTTGAACTGAGAATTTTGAACTGAGAATTTTGAATTGAGAAGCTAGGGGTTTTGAGTTATGACGAGTTTGCAGGAAATGGCGGGGATTCGGCGAGGGATACTGTCCTTGGTGTTGTTTCGGGATGTGTTGGATGATGCAGTGGGACGATCGTTTTCAAATTTGATAGCGCGATTAATGGGACCTGCGAATGTGGAGTCGTTACTGTGGGCCTATGGAGACTGGATGGGGGCTTTGGCGACGCGCGGGATGGGTTGGCAAGAGCATTTGCGCGATCGAATCCTCAGTGCTGATAATCAGTTTTCGCGGCAGGCGACGAAGGGCGATTTTGATCTGTTGCCGCCGATGATGTTGGATGTGGTGCGGTGGGATTTGCGGGTGTTGCAGAAGGTCTATGGCGTCGTTTGCGAAGATGTTGTGGATTGGATGCGGGAGGCGTTGCCGGAGTTGGATACGCTTCCGGTTTGGTATGACGATGTGCAGATGGAGAATTCTGATGCATTTCTAAAATGGTTTGAGGTGAATGATTGGGGCGATTATGTGGTGCAGTTGGCGGGGCGTTATGTTCAGACGGGAATTGGAGATTTTGTTAAGTTTCAGGCGTTTCGCTATGCGGGCGATCGGTTGATTGGTTTGGAGACTCCGGACCCGATCGCGCTGGAGGATTTGGTCGGGTATGGTTGGCAGCAGGAAGCATTGGTAAAAAATACGGCGGCGTTAATGGCGGGATTGCCTGCGCTGCATGTGTTGCTGTACGGCAGTCGTGGGTCGGGCAAGTCATCGTTGGTGAAGGCGGTGCTGTCGAAGTGGGGCGATCGAGGCTTACGACTGGTGGAGGTGATGAAGTCGGAGCTTTCGGGATTGCCGAGCTTGGTAGAACGGCTGCGGGGTTTACCGAATAAGTTTGTTGTGTTTGTGGATGATTTGTCTTTTGAAGAGGACGACGAAAGTTATAAATCTCTCAAAGTTGTTTTGGAAGGAACTGTGACGGCGCGGGCGATGAATGTAGTGGTCTATGCCACGTCAAATCGTCGTCATTTGGTGCGGGAGTTTTATGGCGATCGGCCCCGGCCAAAGGATGCGGATGAATTACACCAGTGGGATACAGTGCAGGAAAAGCTTTCCTTTAGCGATCGTTTCGGGATGACGCTGACGTTTGAACCTGCTAATCAAGAGACATATTTGGAGATTGTTCAGCATTTAGTCAAACAGGCTGGAATCGTAATTAGTGCGGAGGATTTGGAGTTTCGAGCATTGCAGTGGGCGACGCGAAACAATGGGCGATCGGGCCGGACGGCAAGGCAATTTGTGGATTTCTTGTTGGGGGAACGATCGGCGATCATCGGGGATTAATGGGGATGGTCCGCATGAGTTAATTCAAGGTTAATTTGGATAGTGTTGAAACATACTTTCAGAGTGCAAAGTTAAGGTTAGATTAAGTGAATTAATCTGCCAGTTTTCTAATTAAGTGTGCTAGCATCTAATCATAATTTAGATTGTATTCAGCTTGACTATTGATTAATTTCTAACTGGAATCCTATGACATTGACTGGGTTCC
>JANMIS010000319.1:0-6289 GCA_031375925.1 Synechococcales cyanobacterium OTE_70_concoct_197_sub | reverse complement strand
AAGGGGCTTTTTTTCAGTCGTGCTAATGGATCACTAGATTGATGAAGCGTCTGATAATAGGCATCGATCGCAAATGACAATGAAGCTTGCAAGTCACGATTCGTCTGCTGCTGGATGTACTCCAACTTTCTTCTATCTTCTACACTTAAATTCGCAACGGTAATATCCATAGCTCCTCGGTTTCCAGTATCTGTTTCATTATGACAGATCCCACTTCCCCAAAATCAGTCGCTTCAACTGCACTAACTTCCCAATCTCCAGCGGCAACTTCGTCAGTTCTACTCCTGGTCCAGTTCTTTCCAGCCCTCGCCCTAGGCTTGGTTGATGAGGGAAAGAGCGGTTTGCATAGAATTGAGAATGGTGAATTTTGAATTGAGAAGCATGGAGGGGTATATCTCTATTTTGGCAGAGATTTGGGGAAATGGGAAATGGGAAGGGGGCATGTGGAGGGCGGAGGAGGGACGATCGGGTTATAATGGCGCCATAACTAGCCATGGACGATCGAACCCATGAATCTCTCCCTCACAGCCGAACACGAACAATTCATCAAACAAAAACTCAAGAGTGGTCGTTACAAAAACGTTAACGAGCTTTTGGTGCAAGCTTTCCAACTGCTCGAAGAATGGGACGAAACTGAAGAACCTCTCACCGTCGCCCAACAACAAGAACTTGATCGTCGTCTCGATCGCTATGAACAAGACCCCACAGCCGGAACAAATTGGGAAACGCTCCGATCGCGCCTACTGAACAACCCGTTATGACCTATCAACTCATCATCCGTCCAGAAGCTGAATTAGATATTGAGGATGCCTTCGAGTGGTACAGTGCAAAGCGTGAAAATTTGGGTTCTGAATTTGTCAGAGCAGTCGATGCCGCGTTCTCTAAAATTGGACAGAATCCATTTGCGTATCCGGTCATTCAAAGACAAGCCCGACGTATCTTGTTACAACGTTTTCCATACAGTCTTGTGTATGTCATTAACGAAGATATAAATATCATCTCGATCGTGAGTTGCTTTCATGGAAAAAGAGATCCAAAAGTTTGGATCGATCGACTTTGAAGAATTAATTTTATCGATCGTCTTCCGGCTGCAACCTCGTCAGTTTTACTCCTAATCCAGTTCTTTCCAGCCCTCGCCCTAGGCTTGGTTGATGAAGGAAAGATCAGTTTGCATAAGGATGGAGGATTGTGGACGGAGAGAGAAGACGGAAGAGAGAACATGTATTTTCCAATACCGCTTTTCCACCGTGTTTCGTTGCGATCGTATGGTCAATCTCATAGGTGTAAATCGAAAAATCTTGATGAAGCGTGCAGTACTCACATTTTCCCTGAGCACGTTCAATGACCGACCGACGTAAAGCCGCCGTTAAATCTGAACCCATATCCTAGCCTTCAACTTTCTGATGCACAACTGAATAAGCTCGAATTTTCAGCATCTGCATTAATTGATCCAATTGCTCATAACCATCCAGTATTTTTACTAACTCATGATGCACTAATCCATTGAGTTAATAACATTGGCAACTGCGATCGAACTTGTTCTAATTCAGGTAATAATGCATCGGGAACTTCGATCGTAAGTTGAGCCATAACCTAATTCAGCAACGCTAGAATTTGCCTTGCATGTGGGAACCCTGAGCTAAAGATTATTCCCCGCACGCCATGTCTTCAGAACTCGACCGAAACGCCGAAAAGCATAATCGCGATCCCTTCTCATTTCAAAATGAATCAATCAATCAAAGCGCACTGCCGATCGCCTTTGCTATCAGTATAGTTTTGCATTGGCTGGGTTTAGATTCATTGCTATTAGGGATGAGAATTTGGATTCATGAGTTTGGACATGCAGTGGTGGCTTGGTTTTCGGGGCGACAGGCGACGCCTTTACCTTTTGGCTGGACCAATGTTAATCTCGATCGGTCTTGGATTGTGTATGGTTGCTTTTTGACCCTGTGGGGACTTTTGTTTCATACCGGATGGAAAGAACAAAAGCGCGGATCGATGATTGTTGCCTCGATCGCAGTGGGGATTCAATTTTGGATGACTTGGTTTTTGTCACAGGACAACTTTGAAATGTGGCTTGCTTTTGGAGGGGTTGGCGGAGAGTTTTATTTGAGTGCGCTGTTAGTCGTGGGCTTTTATTTGCCATTACCCGATCGGTGGCGCTGGGATTTTTGGCGATATCCGGCACTGTTCATGGGAGCCAGTACATTTTTAAACAGCTTCACTTTTTGGCATCAAGTTAAGCGGGGGAAGGCAGCGATTCCCTGGGGGACGATGTTCAATGGCTCGGGAGATGCAGGCGGCGATATGAATCAGCTTCGAGATTTTGGCTGGAGCGATGGTCAGATTATTGGGAGCTATCTGGCCATCGGACAGCTTTGCTTTTTAGGAATGCTAATTGTCTATGCGCTGCGAGTGGTTAAGTGGAAACGATCGCAGCCTTGACGCAGAGAGGTTGCTTCATGGGACAATCGGCAAAATCGAGGTTGTATTTAAAGGCAGAATCTATTCTAAATGTCACGATCGCCCGATCGCGCTTTAAAATAGAAAACGATCGCCCCTAATTGTAATTCCTCATGATCTCTGAGCCGACTTCTGAGAAATCTGAAACCCGGTCTGAAACCTTAAGTTTTCAATCCGTGGCTGACCGTGTACCGCCCCAAAATCTAGAGGCTGAAGAAGCAATCCTAGGCGGCATTTTAGTGGATGCGGAAGCGATCGGACGGATTACGGATATTTTAGAAGGCGATGCCTTTTACCTGGCGGCCCATCGCAATATTTATGAGGCAGCGCTGACGTTGCATCAAAGTGGTAAGCCTGCGGACTTAATGACGGTGGCGACTTGGTTAGGCGATCGGGGGATTTTAGATAAGGTGGGCGGGCAAAGTCGGCTGGTGGAGTTGTACGATCGGACGCCCAGCGCAGTCAATATTGACCTGTACGCGCAGTTGGTGATGGATAAGTATTTGCGGCGACGATTGATTCGAGTTGGCAATGAAATCTCAGATTTGGGTCACGATACGGCCCAAGAGTTACCAGAAGTGCTCGATACCGCAGAACAAAAGGTTTTCAATATTACACAAGCGCGACCCCAAGATGGGTTGGTTTCGACGGCGGAAGTGTTAACGCAGACCTTTGCAGACATTGAAAGTCGGGCGATCGGGCAGACGTTACCGGGATTGGCCTGTGGTTTTTATGATCTCGATGCGATGACTCAAGGCTTTCAGCGCGGCGATTTAATTATTGTTGCAGGTCGTCCCTCAATGGGAAAAACAAGCGTTGTGCTCAATATTGCTCGTAACGTTGCATCTTATCATAAGCTTCCCGTTGCTGTTTTTAGTTTAGAAATGTCTCGGGACCAACTCGTTCAGCGTTTACTTTCAAGTGAAGTTAGAATTGAAAGCAGTCGATTACGGGCAGGCCGCATTAGCGCTCAAGAATGGGAACCGCTCGCTCACGAAATTAGTAAGCTTTCCCAGTTGCCGCTTTACATTGACGATACGCCGAACTTGACAGTGACAGAAATGCGATCGCGCTGTCGCAGACTTCAAGCGGAAAGCGGTGGAGCCTTAGGATTAGTCGTCGTAGATTATCTCCAGCTCATGGGCGGCAACAGCGAAAACCGAGTCCAAATGCTCTCGCAAATTACCCGTGGATTGAAGGCATTAGCCCGTGAATTATCCGTTCCAGTGATTGCCCTTTCTCAGCTTAGCCGTGGCGTAGAAGCCAGAACTGATAAGCGTCCGATGATGTCAGACTTGAGGGAATGTGTTGTTGGTGAAACCTTGGTGATGATGGCGGATGGACGACGAGTGCCAATCGCCTCTCTTGTCGGGAGTACACCTGAAGTTTTAACCATGACAGACAATGAACGGATTACGATCGCCCAGAGCGACTGCGTTTGGTCAGTGGGTCATAAGCCTGTCTTCAAAGTTCAACTAGCGAGCGGTCGATCGATTACCGCAACCGCTCAACACCGGATTTATAGTGGTAAAGGTTGGCAGCAACTGAATTCATTAGAAGTGGGCGATCGTGTGGCGGTAGCGCGCAGGATTCCAGATCTGAAAACAACGAAAACATGGAGAGATTCCGATCTTGAATTACTCGGTCATTTAATTGGAGATGGGAGCTATCTGAAAGGTCAGCCGATGCGGTACACGACAGCATCTGAGCATAATAGCCAGATTGTAACTCAGACTGCACAAATGCTAGGGTCTACCGTCAAGCGCTATCCGGGCCGGGGAAATTGGCATCAGTTATTAATTAGTGGAAATGGCGATCGATGGCATCCAAAAGGGGTTAATTTATGGCTGAGAAATCTTGGAATTTTCAATCAAAGATCTCACGAAAAACACATTCCTAATGAAATATTTCAACTACCTAATCGCCAAATCTCAATTCTCTTGAGTAGTCTGTGGGCGACAGATGGTTGCTACTACGCACCTAAAAGCAGCCGAACCAGTTCTCGAATTACCTTTGCAACAAACAGTTCTCGTCTTTCAACCGATGTTATTGCACTTCTTCTGAGACTTGGCATTGTTGCGCGTATCCGAATCATTCAGCAAAAGAAGTATCGATCGATGTATGTGACTGAAATCTCAGGGAAGGAAATGCAAATGAAGTTTTTGAGATCTGTCATGGCAGCCGAATGTAAACAGGAGGCAGCATACAATCTTAAGAACCATTTGCAGAAAATCAAAGAAAATCCAAATCGAGACACTTTACCAAAACAAGTTTTTGCAGAAGTTCGGCTAAAAATGAAAGAAAAAGGTATCAGTCAGCGTCAAATGGCAAATCTGCGAGGCACCTCGTATGGTGGAAGTTCACAGTTCAAGTTTGCACCTTCACGCTCAACCCTTCTTAACTATGCTGAGATTTTGGATAGTTCAGATCTTTTAGATAAAGCAAGTTCAGATCTTTTCTGGGATGAGATTGTTAGCATTACACCGATCGGGGAAGCAGAAGTCTTTGATCTAACTGTTCCGGGGACAGCATCCTGGCTAGCAGATGGCATCGTTAGCCACAATTCCGGTGCGATCGAGCAGGACGCAGATTTGATTATGATGATTTATCGGGATGAGTATTACAACAAGGATACGGTCGATCGGGGGATTGCTGAACTGATTATCAATAAACATCGAAATGGCCCAACTGGAACCGTCAAGTTGCTCTTCGAACCGCAGTACACCCAGTTTAGAAACCTTTCCCCTTCTAATCGCGAGGGTTAAAAAATACCTGAGAATCCGTTAAACTTAAGACACAGGCTAAGGTTGTCGATTTATCAGGATTATAGATGCAGTACGAAGTCTCTTGGGTCAATAGTCTAGCAGAGGTTTCTCCCCAGGAATGGGATGAAATGGCAACGAAATTAAAAACGCCGTTTTTTCAGTGGGCTTGGCTGCGCAACATGGAAACCTCTGGCAGCACTACATCTCGGACCGGTTGGCTGCCCAATCATTTGTTAGTCCGATCGGCAGGTCATCTCGTTGCAGCGGCACCGATGTATATCAAAGGCCACAGCTATGGGGAATTTATCTTTGATAATCAATGGGCTGAAGTTTCAGAACGTCTGGGCCGCGAGTACTATCCAAAGCTCTTAGGCATGTCGCCCTTCACCCCAGCAGAAGGGTATCGCTTTCTGCTTCAAGACTCTGAGAATGAAGCGGTGATGACAGAACTTATGATCAAAATGATTGATCAATTCTGCGTGCGTAATCAACTTTCAGGATGTAACTTCTTATACGTTGATCCCGCTTGGCGATCACAACTCGAATCGCTAGGCTTCAGCACCTGGCAACACCACGGCTACATCTGGAGTAACCAAAACTACAAAACCTTTGACGACTATCTCAAATCATTCAATGCCAACCAGCGTCGTAACATCAAACGCGAACGCAAATCAGTCGCTGAAGCGGGCCTGCACTTCAAAGTCTGGACAGGACAAGAGACTCCGGCCCATTTATTCCCTCGAATGTACGAGTTTTATGCAGACACCTGTGACAAATTTGGCTGGTGGGGCAGTAAATATTTAACCCCGGAGTTCTTTGAAAAATTAGAAAAAATTTGGCGCGATAAAGTCGTGTTTTTTGCAGCCTATCGTGAAGGCGATGATCACAATCCCATGGGCATGTCTTTTTGCCTAAGAGATGACGATCGTTTGTATGGTCGCTACTGGGGTTGTGCAGTGGAAGTAGACGCATTGCACTTTGAAGCCTGTTACTACCAGCCGATCGAATGGGCCATTCAAAATGGCATTCGGATTTTCGATCCGGGTGCAGGCGGTAGACAT
>JANMIS010000267.1:0-3248 GCA_031375925.1 Synechococcales cyanobacterium OTE_70_concoct_197_sub | reverse complement strand
TTTAAAAAACAATCCAACGCATATTTATGAAAAGCTAATTGAAGACGCGCCACTATGGATTGATTGGCAAATTCAACAGGCGGTTCAGAAGCGTGATTTAACTCGTCCCGATCAATCGCAAAAAGCTACTGACGAAATCGTTAAACTACTAGGCAATTTACCCAACCCAACCCTGCGAACTTATTACATTCAAAAATGTGCTGAACTTCTAGGTCAAGGCAATACTAGCTTTGTTCGTCAAATTGAGGAAAGCCTGCGCTTGCAAGTCAAAGGTCAGCGCTGGCATGGCCGATCGACCAAATGGCAAACTCCGGGCGATCGGACCCTTGTAGACACCTGTGAAGAGCAGCTTTTACGCATTTATCTTCACGCTCCACAGCACCGCGAAACCATTCTGGATGCTTTGGATGATCATGATTTGACTTTTACACAACCGCAGCAGCGATACCTTTGGTATTTGGCATTGGAAGTTCAGAAACAATATCCAACGCATTTGGAATTTGAATCGGCGGATGCCCCGGATTTATTATCAATCTTGCGCGATCGGAGTGCCGAGTTTCCACCCGAAATGTCTCAGGTTTGTCGCTTTTTAGAACTCGATGAAAAGACGAGCGCTGACATTGAACGGGCGGCCTTGGTGGTTCGATCGGCGACAGCAACTCTAGAACGCGTGGTCTGCGATAAACGCCGTCGTCATTTGCTCGATCTATGGAAAAGTACCGATATTGTTGCTAACCCTGATCTCGGACAGCATTATCAACAGCGTATTCAGGCAGAAGACAGACGTATGCTAGAACTCGATCGACTTCGCCAAACGCAATTTAATGATTTGATTGAAGCGCCTTTGTTTTAGGGGCGATCGGTTGAATGTACAACTAGCAACATTCTAACAATTAATTTGGAGCAGATTTTCGAGCGATCTGGGTGCATTGCGTTTTCTGCCGACTTTGCGAGTTGGCTACTTGGAACCGCTGTCCCCCTGACAGAACTCAAACCTTCCGAACTTTCCCTCGACCCAATTCGTGCTGATGCTTTAATTCTGCTGCAATCAGATGACGACATTTTGCACATTGAATTCCAAACGCTTCCAAGAAATACCATTCCGTTTCGCATGTTGGATTATCGGGTGCGTGGATATCGCAAATACCCGAATAAGAATATGCGCCAGGTGGTCATTTACCTGAAACAGACGGGATCGGAGTTGGTTCATCAAACTAGCTTCACGATGGCGCGGACTCGTCATGAGTTTGAAGTGATACGTTTATGGGAGCAACCCGCCTCACTGTTTTTAGAATATCTTGGACTCATCCCGTTTGCTGCTCTGGGCGATACTATGGATGTAGAGGCAACGCTACGCCAAGTGGCTCGAAGGATCGATCAGGTTGCTGACCCCGTGACGAAAGCGAATCTTGTTGCAGCGTCAGGGATTTTAGCTGGGTTAAGACTAGAAGATGAAATTATTTATCGCATATTGCGGAGAGATATCATGCAAGAATCCACTGTTTATCGATCGCTCCGGAGAGAAGCTCAAGAAGAAAGAAGTCGATCGATCGCACTTAACTTCTTGCGAGATGGGTTTTCCGTTGAGGTAGTTTCACATGGGACAGGTTTATCGATCGAAGAAGTCCAGCAACTTCAGCAGCAAATCAACGAGTCGGTACAAAGCTGAAGTCGATCGCATCCACGCCACACCCGACACTGAAAGAAGGACGATCGGTTTAGCTAAAGAATTGTGCTGGGGAAGTGCGATCGGCTTGACGTTGGTATCGCGTGGCGTTAGTATTTGTAGTGTGATATTTCAAGTTCTGTCTTGTGATTATTAGCTTCAAATCGAAAGATACGCAGTCTATCTTTGAAGGGAATCAGTCGTTTGGCTATCCTCTGGATATCCAGATTGTTGCCTTACGGAAACTACTCATTCTCAATGCTGCTATTTCGATTAACGACTTGCGAGTTCCTCCTGGAAATCGGTTGAAAAAACTAGACGGCGATCGAAAGGGGCAATACAGTCTGCGAATTAATAACCAATGGCGTATTTGTTTTATTTGGACAGCGGAAGGAAACGCCGATGATGTTGAAATTGTGGATTATCACTAAACTTTTAAATTAGGTACAACCCATGAGACTCGATCGTCTTCCCAATATTCATCCTGGTGAAATTCTAAACTTAGAATTTCTAGAACCACTGGAGATTAGCGCTTATCGGCTGAGTAAAGATATTGATGTGTCCCAAACTCGGATGAGTGAAATTTTGCAGGGAAAGCGTAAGATTACGGCTGATACTGCATTGCGATTGTCCCGGTACTTCGGGAATAGCCCACAATTTTGGCTCAATCTCCAAACTCAACACGATTTACGGCAGGCACAAGATGAAAATGCAGAAACCTACGATCGTATTCCCCTAGCAATCGGGATCGCGTAATGTCTGGCAAGATCCACCGATCGCATCCCCTCCATATCCGACACTGAAAGAGGACCGATCGGTTTGGCTAAAGAATTGTGCTGGGGAAGTGCGATCGGATGACAGATTCCGTATTTCTACTTATAGTGATAATGCTGGACAGATAGAACAAGATTTTTGTTTTCAAATGCCGTTACCTCAAGTTGTCATTGATACAAATGTCATTGTTGCTGGGCTAAGATCTAGACGTGGTAGTGCATTTCAACTGCTGTCGCTTATTGGTACAGAACAGTTTGAAATCCACTTATCAGTACCTCTCGTGTTGGAATATACAGATGTTTTATTACGGGAGCTACCAAACCTTTACCTGAATCGCGATGAAGTCGATGACCTAATCGATTTTTACTGTGCCGTAGGAGTGCTTCATGAGATTTTCTTCCTTTGGCGACCATTCTTGCGTGATCCAAAAGATGAAATGGTACTGGAGCTTGCAGTCAAAGCAGGCTGTGAGAGTATAATTACGTTTAACATCCGCGACTTTGTAGGCGTTGAGCATTTTGGTTTAAAGCTACTCAAACCCTCAGAGTTTTTACGTCTGATAGGAAAACCGCAATGAGTATTGTTCAAGTTCAAATCCCTGACTCATTACATAAAAGCTTGTCCGATCTCGCTGGTCGAGATGGCATTTCTATTGATCAGTTTATATCTACTGCGATCGCGGAAAAGCTCTCGGCTTTGATGTCCGAGAATTACCTCAAGGATAGGGCTGGAAGAGGTAGTCGATCGAAGTATGAGGCAATCCTAGCAAAAGTTCCTGATGTGGAGCCAGAAGAATGTGACAGGATCC
>JANMIS010000451.1:0-4500 GCA_031375925.1 Synechococcales cyanobacterium OTE_70_concoct_197_sub | reverse complement strand
ACATGATTTTCTGATTCTGAACGAGGAGGATTCTCCTTATAAAGAGATTTTCAGAACAGGTTGATTTTAGGAGGTCAGGGGATCGCGATATCCGTAGAAATCAATGCGATATTCCGTGATTTTGATCCCGGTTTCGGCTTCGATTTTTTGGAGGATTTCGATCGGGAGTTCGACATGAACGTCTAGAATTTGCCGAGTGTCGAGGCAATTAATGTGACTGTGGGCATCGCTAATGTTGCCGTAGAGTCGTCCATCGGCCCGATTGATGCATTCAATGATGCCTTGATCGGACAGGGCTTCGAGGTTTTGGTAGACCGAGGTGTGACCGATTTCTTTACCCTGATGATTCAGCCTGTCGTAGATGGCGCGAGCCGAGAGATGTTCGCGATCGGTCCACAGCAACTCCAGTATATAGCGCCTCTGACGACTCAAACGCATCCCTAAAGACTGACAGCGCTGAACAGCGTCTTCTAGGGATCGAATCGGGGCAGAGGGTGGTTGCAGGGATTCCATAGGACGAGCTTTTTTTAAGCTGAAATTAGGGTAAAGGAGATTTTTGGTTAAAAGATTGATGCTGTTGGCTCTGTTCTATCACAGTTCAAGTCAAACTCGCTACCACTTTGTCTTAGTTTTGGTAGACTCATCTTTAAATACCTGTACGCAACCGATTATTTACCATGACCCAATCGATTATCCAGACTTCCGCTGCACCTGCACCCGTTGGACCCTATAACCAAGCGATCGTCGCGAGTGGACGCATGGTGTTTTTGTCGGGGCAGATTGCGTTGGATCCTGTGACGGGGACGATCGTGGGGGATGGGGATGTGGTGAAACAAACCGAGCAGGTGATGGCGAATTTGAAAGCGGTACTAGAGGCAGCGGGGGCGAGTTTTGAATCGGTGGTGAAGACGGGCGTGTATCTGAAGGACATGAATGATTTTGCAACGGTGAATGCCGTTTATGCGAAGTACTTTGATGAGGCGACGGCTCCAGCTAGGGCTTGTGTCGAAGTCGCGAGATTGCCGAAGGATGTGTTGGTGGAGATTGATTGTATTGCAGTTGTTTAGGCCATGAATCCCCCTGCTATGACTGAATTTAGAGATGACTACGATGTGCCATGGAAGGACATGATTGAGGATTATTTTGAGCCTTTCATGCAATTCTTTTTTCCTCAAATTCACGCTGAAATTGATTGGTCACGGGGCTATGAATTTCTGGATCAGGAGTTGAGTCAAGTAGTGCGTGATGCTGAGTTAGGAAAACGAGTCGTAGATAAATTGGTTAAGGTCTGGACGCGATCGGGCAATGAAACTTGGGTGTTGCTCAACATTGAAGTTCAAAGCCAAGAAGAATCCAACTTTAGTGCAAGAATTTTCACTCATTACTATCGTTTGCGGGATTGTTATAATGTGCCGATCGTCAACCTTGCTGTTTTGGGTGATGAGCGCTTGAACTGGCGACCCAGCACATTTCAGACGGAGCAATGGGGCTGTGCGGTTGATTTTCGGTTTCCGATCGTCAAGCTCCTTGATTATCAATCTCACTGGGCAGAACTCGAAGTGAACCCGAATCCATTTGCGATCGTTGTTATGGCCCATTTAAAAACTAAGGAGACTAAAAAAGATTTACAAGCTCGCAAAGAATGGAAATTTCGACTAACTCGGATGCTTTACGAGCGAGACTATGAGCGACGGGATATACTAAGTCTATTCCGGTTCCTCGACTGGATTCTGGAGCTACCAGATCCCTTGAAGCAAGAATTTAAGTCTGACCTTAAACGCTATGAGCAGGAGAAACAGATGTCTTACATTACCTCTATAGAACGGATGGGAATTGAAGAAGGGAGAAAAGAAGGGAGAAAAGAAGGAGAACGATCGGTCATTCTTCGCCAACTCAATCGCCGTGTTGGAACATTTCCTGATTCCATCATCGATCGTATTCAAAAACTGTCGATCGATCGTTTGGAAGCCTTATCTGAAGCATTGCTAGACTTTACGAAATTGGATGATTTGATGGATTGGTTGGAGGATAGTTAAGCGTTTTAGCACTAAAATTCAGGTTGTATCGATGCATCGAATTGCCGCAATGCCGGGAGGCTGGAATCCAAACGAGGAAGGGGTCGTTTTTATTGAGCAAGACCCCGCGCCGATCGTCATTCTCACAGCAGCCGATACGGATATTAGCGGGTTAGCTCGTGCCGTAGACCAGCTTCCTGATGGGTTTCCGGCGTTGCGGGTGGCGAGTCTGTTGGCGTTGCAGCAGCCGTTGACGATCGATACTTACGGCGAAGATGTTTTGGAATCTGCGAAGGTTATTGTAATTCGGTTGCTGGGGGGCGTGAGCTATTGGGCTTATGGTTTGGAGGTGGTGCAGGAAATTGTGGAACGGTTTGGGACTAAGGTGATCGTGATTCCGGGGGACGATCGCCCGGATCCTGCATTGTCGAGCCGATCGAGTGTGCCGTTGACCGATGTAGATCAAGTTTGGCGATACTTCACTGAAGGCGGCGTGGGGAATTTTCGGAATTTGTTGGGCTTTTTAGCCGATCGGTATTTGGATCAGCCTCAAATTGTAGAACCGCCGCAACCCATTCCCAGGGTTGGGTTGTATCCGTTTCCAGTATTTAAGATTGAGCATCCTAGAGTAGGAATTGTGTTTTATCGCGCCCATTATCTTGCGGGGAATACGGAACCGATCGATGCCTTATGTCAAACCCTAATTGATCTTAATCTTACTCCTGTTCCAGTTTTTATTTCTTCTCTTCGTGATCCTGATGTGCAGTTAGATTTACTCAGTGTTTTAAAACCTGTTGATGAGCCTGCGATCGAAGTGTTGCTCAATACCACTAGCTTCTCACTGCTAAATCCCGCGCCCCTTTATCCTGCGTCGCCCTCTCCCGTCAAAGATACTGCTGAACTTTGGGATCAGCTAGATGTCCCTATTTTGCAGGTGATTCTGAGCGGTGGGCCTGAAGAGCAATGGCGATCGGACCAGCGGGGATTGTCTCCGAGAGATACTGCGATGAATGTGGCATTGCCCGAGGTGGATGGCCGCATTATTACGCGCACTATTTCGTTTAAAGCGGTCAGGCAAAAGCATCCTATTTTACAGACTGATGTGATTGGGTATCAATCGGTGGGCGATCGGGTGCAGTTTGTTTGTGAGCTTGCGGCAAGTTGGGTTCGACTGCGACGATCGGCCCTCAAAGATCGCAAAGTTGCATTGATTTTAGCTAATTACCCCAACCGTGATGGACGATTAGCAAACGGCGTGGGACTCGATACGCCGCAGAGTTGTGTGGAGATTTTACGATCGCTCAAAGCCAGTGGCTACAATGTTTCTAATATTCCTAAAGATGGCGACGAATTGATTCGGTGGTTGACAAAAGGAATTACAAACGATTTAGAAGGGCGAGAGACTCGATCGGTTTTACAAACGCTAGATCAATCACTCTATGCTAACTACTTTGAAACACTCCCGATCGTTGTTAAAGATCAAATGAACGATCGCTGGGGAGATTTAGGTGCGTCAGATTTTCCAATATCAGGCATTCAGCTCGGCAATATCTTCATCGGTATCCAGCCCGCACGGGGCTACGATCGCGACCCTTCTCTCAACTACCACGCCCCAGATTTAGAACCCACCCATGATTATCTCGCATTTTATTATTGGGTGCGATCGGTCTTTGGTTCCCATGCTGTGGTTCATGTCGGAAAACATGGCAACTTGGAATGGTTGCCGGGAAAAAGTGTGGCGCTTTCAGAGACCTGCTATCCCGAAGTTGCCTTAGGCCCCATGCCGCATTTGTATCCATTTATTGTGAATGATCCGGGTGAAGGCGCACAGGCAAAACGCCGATCGCAGGCCGTGATTTTAGATCATTTAACTCCGCCTATGACGAGAGCTGAATTGTATGGTGACTTGCAGGATTTGGAGAACTTAGTGGATGAATACTATGAAGCGATGAACCTTGATCCGTCAAGATTGAAAGCTTTACGGGAGAAGATTATCAGCCTATTAGAAATAAGCCAACTCAATGCAGATTTGGGCTTACAACTCACCGCCGACGAATTGCGACAACGCTTTGAAAATACGGTAATGACGGGCTTGGATCGATCGCTTTGTGAACTCAAAGAAGCCCAAATTCGCGATGGACTGCATATTCTCGGTCAATGTCCAAAGGGCGATCAATTACGAGATCTGATCATTGCGATCGCTCGCTATCCTCAAGCTGGACGAATGGGATTATCAAGAGCAATTGCCGAAGATTTAGGATTTGATTTTGATCCTTTAACTGCCGATCCTGCGGAGAAACTTGAGGGTGAATTTAGGACGGTGGGGATGGCGATCGAACAGATTGAATTGGTTGCGATCGGTCTAGTAGAGGAGATCCTGACGAACCGCCCCGGAATGAATTCCGAGGCTAAGAGCGAAAACCTGTTAAAACAGGTTGCAGAAAATCTTGACCAAACTCTTCAGTCCGTTTCAACGGACTTTCGC
>JANMIS010000161.1:0-1272 GCA_031375925.1 Synechococcales cyanobacterium OTE_70_concoct_197_sub | reverse complement strand
TGAGGATTTCTTCCGGGAGATTGAGCAGCGGAAGACGACTAGAACGAAAGCTCTGAGCCGTAAAACGACCAATACCTTGAAGCAAGTTTTCGATCTGCTCATGCTGACGGAAAACGTTTTCCGTCAACTCAAGATTACGCTTTTGGGCGTTGGAGACTTGGTTGAGAATGGCGATGATTTCAGGTGAATCGACTTCTAGACTCAGAGCGAGGAGGGACAAGATTGCTTCAGTTTCTTCGATCGGATTGAGGTCTTCACGCTGGAGATTTTCCACCAGGGCGATTTGCTGCGCTTCCCGATCGCTGAACTCTCTTGAGGAAATCGGAACCTGGGTAAGGTTTAAAGCTTGGGCGGCACGGAGGCGACGTTCCCCGGCGAGTAGCTCATATTGGTTGGGGGCGATCGGGCGGACGATGAGGGGTTCTAGGATGCCGTGTTCGCGGACGGATTCTATTAGGTGTGCCATTTTGGCAGGGTCGAAGTAGCGGCGGGGCTGCTGCGTGGGAAGTTTGATTTGGTCGATCGGGACTTCGCTGAGGGGAAGAGCTTCGGGGGATTCAGTAGTGGTGGTGAGAAAGGCAGAGACGTTTCGCATGGGGGCGACGCTGGGACGTTTGCGGGTTGCCATGGTTAGAGTGCCTCCAGGTGAGTCGTGATGATTTTCATGACCTTAATCATGGGATGTTTGGGGTCGTAGAGGGCGAGGGGTTGTTGAGCCATGGAGGCATCGGCAAAGGCGATCGCTCTCGAAATCGGAGGAAACACCGTGGCGAATTGACTGAGTTGTTGTTGAGTTGCTTCGAGGATGGATTTGTCTTGTCCGGTGTTGGAATACATCATGGGGACAATGCCCGCGATCGCCAGATTTGGATTTACCTGGTCTTGGATTTGGCGCACGGTGTCGAGGAGAAGGTCAGTGCCTTTGTAGGCTTTGAAATGGGTTTGGAGTGGGATGAGAATGTGGGTCGCAGCGACGAGGCTGAGGATGCTCAAGATGCCGAGGGTCGGGGCACAGTCGATCAGGATGTAGTCATAGCGATCGGTGACACGATCGAGAATGCGCCGGAGTTTCCATTCGCGGGCGATCGCCGCTTGAAGCTGAACTTCAGCAGCGCTGAGGGTAATATTTGCCGGGAGAAGATCGAGCTTGTGAAGGTCTTTGACGATCGGGAGCGGCAGGTCTTTGAGGAGGGAGTCGGCGATCGTATGTTCGAGATCGTAGGGTTCGAGCTTGCGGAGCTGGCGCTTGGCGGTGCCGATGGTCCAGGCGCC
>JANMIS010000437.1:0-3309 GCA_031375925.1 Synechococcales cyanobacterium OTE_70_concoct_197_sub | reverse complement strand
AATTCAGGAAACATCGGAGAAACGATCGATCGCCCAATCTTAAACTAGCCTGTTTTGCGCTTAAACAAGCCTGTTTTGCGATCGTCACGGGCACAACCTCTCAGCAAAAATCACAAAAAATTGAGACTGCTCCCGATGTTTGGTAACTTGGAGGCAGATTGGGAATTTTTTTTAGAAAACGTTGCATAGCAGCAGGGGCCTTCATGACGATTACGGTGAGCCGCGAACAAGTAGACCAAATCATCCACAACCAACACACCAACCCCTTCGATATCCTCGGCTTACACCCGATCGAACAGGATGGGAAACCCCTCTGGGCATTGCGCGTCTACCAACCCAAAGCCACCGCCGTCGCCGCCCTTATCCCCGAAGCTCGGCGCGAATTTGAAATGATGCCCTCGGTCCACAATCCGCACTTCTTTGAATGCGTCATAGAACTCACCGAAGTCAGTAATTACCAACTGCGCGTCACCAGCGGCGACAGCACCACGGTCCTCTACGACCCCTACGCCTTCAAAGATCCCTGCCTGACAGAGTTTGACTTGCATCTCTTCGGCGAAGGCAACCACCACCGAATTTACGAAAAGCTGGGCGCACACCTCACAAGCCAAAACGGGATCAACGGAGTCTACTTCGCCGTCTGGGCACCCAACGCCCGCAACGTTTCACTGCTCGGCGACTTTAACTACTGGGATGGTCGTCAGCACCAAATGCGTCGAGGATCCACCGGGATCTGGGAACTCTTCATCCCAGAACTCAAAGAACACGATCGCTACAAGTTTGAAATCAAAAACCACGAAGGTCACATCTACGAAAAGTCGGATCCCTACGGCTTCCAACAAGAAACCCGCCCCAAGACCGCCTCGATCGTCACTAACCTCAACAATTACGAATGGAAAGACACGAATTGGATGGAGCAACGCCGCCAAAGCGAACCCCTTAGCCAACCTATTTCCATTTATGAACTCCACCTCGGATCCTGGATGCATGGCGACTCAAGTGTCCCTGCGATCGGTCCCGATGGAAAACCAGAGCCTGTTGTCATCGTCTCCGATGAAAAACCCGGTGCCCGCTTCCTCACCTACCGAGAACTCGCCACAAAACTCATCCCCTACGTCAAAGAACTCGGCTTCACCCACATCGAAATGCTCCCCGTTGCCGAGCATCCCTACGACGGCTCTTGGGGCTACCAAGTCGTCGGCCACTACGCCTGCACCACCCGCTTCGGTACCCCGCAGGACTTCATGTATTTCGTGGATCAATGCCACGCAAACGGCATCGGTGTCATTGTCGATTGGGTCCCCGGCCACTTCCCGAAAGACGGCCACGGACTGGCATTCTTCGACGGCTCCCACCTTTACGAAAACGCCGACCCCCGCAAAGGCGAACATAAAGAATGGGGCACCCTGGTCTTTGATTACGAACGTCCCGAAGTCCGCAACTACCTCGTGGCCAACGCTCTCTTCTGGTTTGATAAATACCACATCGACGGAATTCGAGTGGATGCCGTCGCCTCAATGATCTATTTGGATTACAACCGGGATCCTGGCCAATGGGTCAAAAACCAATACGGCGGACGCGAAAATATCGAAGCGGCGGACTTCCTGCGTCAGATGAACCATTTGCTATTTAGCTACTTCCCTGGGACGTTATCGATCGCAGAAGAATCCACCTCTTGGCCCATGGTCTCTTGGCCCACCTATGTTGGCGGCTTGGGCTTTAACCTCAAATGGAACATGGGCTGGATGCACGACATGCTGGACTATTTCAGCATGGACCCATGGTTCCGCCAATTCCACCAAAACAACCTCACCTTCAGCATGTGGTACAACCACAGCGAAAACTTCATGCTGGCCCTGTCCCACGATGAAGTGGTCCATGGCAAGAGCAACATGATCGGCAAAATGCCCGGAGACGAGTGGCAAAAGTTCGCCAACGTGCGCTGTCTGTATGCTTACATGTTTGCCCATCCCGGCAAAAAGACGCTCTTCATGAGCATGGAATTTGGGCAATGGAGCGAATGGAACGTCTGGGGCGATCTAGAATGGCAACTCCTCGAATATCCCGCCCACCAAAAGCTCAAGGAATACACCACAGCTCTCAACACTCTCTATAAGAATGAACCTGCGCTTTACACCCAAGACTTCGCCCAGGGTGGATTTGAATGGGTTGATTGCGGTGACAATCGCAACAGTGTCATTTCTTTCATCCGTCGGGCAAAGGACTCGGATGAATTTGTGGTGGTGGTCTGTAACTTTACGCCGCAGCCGCATTCGCACTACCGCGTTGGCGTTCCCGATCGTGGCTTCTACGTAGAAATTTTCAACAGTGACTCCCGCGAATACGGCGGCAGCAACATGGGGAACCTGGGAGGGAAATGGAGCGATGACTGGAGCTACCATAGCCGCGAGTTCTCTCTTGATCTCTGTCTTCCACCCCTTGGCACGATCATCTTGAAGCTCGATCGGGACTACAAAGGCTAGATCAATTCAAGGCATTCCGTTAGTAGCAGGAGAACCCATCTCGCTTAACGGAATGTCTCCGACCTTGACGGGTCTCACCCAAAAGCGTAGACATAATCACACAGCGCTCATCTTTTACCGTCGGAGAAATCAAAGTCACTCGTCCCAACTGCCCTGTAACCGTCCCATCATCATCTAGCACCATAAACCACCGCTTATCACTGGTTTTATCCTTACGAAAGGTCGTTTGAGTAGTGTCGATCGCAATATTTTTAAATTCAGTCCAAGCGATCGGAATATTAGGATCACTCGCAATTCCCCATCGCACAGAATCCCCATTCTGCTCAATCACAAATCTCTGGGGCAGCCGTTTGAGTTTAGCCATATGTTGACCATGCTTAATGGAGCCTTGTATTTGTTCTTGGGAAGCGCTGAGCTGTCTGGTTGCATGAAAACCATTCCAACTGGGTGCCACGATCGCACTCAAAATACCAATAATCACAAGAATAATCAGCATTTCCAACAACGTAAACCCGCCTTCACGCTTCTCTTTCAGAACGCGCGCCTTGATCTTTCTAAATCTCATGCTCGGGAAAACTTTAGGTGAGTTTTACACTCTCAAGAATTCCCATCAGAGATGAACGATCGACCATCATGCACCACATTGAGGACTATTCGGCTTATCTAAACCATTTCCCTCTCGCAATCCGCCCAACAAAGTCTGAACAGCGATGCAACGCGGATTCTTTTCACCGTCCTGAACCTTCAATTCAAACCCAATAATAAACAGTGGGTCATCGTTAGGTATAGCTGTAGGTGGAGGTACATCGGAAAGGCTCCTCTTCAC
>JANMIS010000147.1:0-5083 GCA_031375925.1 Synechococcales cyanobacterium OTE_70_concoct_197_sub | reverse complement strand
CGTGCCTTCATTAAAATGGGCGACGACCATCCAAAATCTCGCGATCTTTCATCCTTGCGATTACTCGGCACCGTCGGCGAACCCATTAACCCCGAAGCCTGGATGTGGTATCACACCGTCATTGGCAAAGAACGCTGCCCGATCGTCGATACCTGGTGGCAAACCGAAACAGGCGGAATCATGATTACGCCCTTACCCGGAGCCATTCCTACCAAACCCGGATCTGCTACCCTCCCATTCCCTGGAATTATTGCGGACGTTGTGGATATGGATGGCAATAGCGTTCCTGTTAATGAAGGTGGATACTTAGCAGTTCGTCACCCTTGGCCGGGAATGATGCGCACCGTCTATGGCGACGACGATCGGTTCCGCAAAACCTACTGGGAACATATCGCGCCCGTCAACGGCAACTACATTTACTTCGCAGGGGACGGTGCCCGCAGGGATTCTGACGGCTACTTCTGGGTGATGGGCCGTGTGGATGATGTGATTAACGTCGCAGGCCACCGTCTCGGCACCATGGAAATCGAGTCGGCCCTGGTCTCTCACCCCGCTGTGGCCGAAGCTGCTGTAGTGGGTAAGCCGGACGATCTCAAAGGCGAAGAAATCGTGGCCTTTGTCACCTTAGAGGGAACTTACACCGCCAGCGATGAATTGATGAAAGAACTCAAAAAACACGTCGTGGGGGAAATCGGCGCGATCGCTCGTCCCGGTGAAATTCGCTTTGCCGATGCCTTACCGAAGACCCGATCGGGCAAGATCATGCGTCGCCTGCTTCGCGCCTTAGCCGCAGGTCAAGAAGTCTCCGGCGACACCTCAACCTTGGAAGACATGAGCGTACTGGAGAAGTTACGCGGATAGAATCACAAAACCCCGTAAAGCATCTAAAATCGGATATTTTACGGGGTTTTCCACACCAGACTATTGAATATTTAAAAAATCAGGGAATGATTAAAATAAATAGGCCGATCGGGTAGCCCAGAAAACTAAAAAACTAACAGCACCCAAAATAATCACCGCAGACAAAGTAACCACCGCAGGGCTATCGATACCATCAGATTTAGTGATGCCACCTTTAATATCAGACATAATCAATAAAACGCCATCTAGAATTCGTTTCATAGGTGCAAAATAGGAGCAAACTAGCTCATGACTTAATAGTTAACTTGATTCTGACTTGCAGTTGAAGATTCATTAGCCTTCACCAAGTGCTATTTTACCTTTTAACTACGACGAAGACTCGCGAAGTTTCAGAACTTTTACGCCTAATCAGCTACAAGACCAATCATAGTTTCCATCTAAGGCCATTCCCTCAATCTATCATCCCAATGAAGCTTCTCATTCTCAGCATCCTCATCCTGCTGACTCTAATCATCCTAGAACTCATTCTCCGATCGCGCTACGGACTCGGCGATCCACTCCTCTATCAGGCTGACGATCGCATGGGCTATCTCATCGCCCCCAATCAACACATCAAGCGCAACGGTAACGACATTCGAATCAATCGTTACTCAATGCGAAGTGATGACATCAGCGATCGTAAAGTTTTGGGTGAACGTCGATTTTTGTTTATAGGTGACTCTGTGGTAAATGGCGGCTGGTGGACAGGCCAATCTGAGATTATTTCCGAACGCTTTAAGCAACACCTTCAAGAACACCTTCAAGAACGCCTCAAAGATAACCCCACTATTTCTGTTCTCAACGCTTCCGCCAACTCTTGGTCGCCCCGCAGTGAATTGGAATATCTGCGGCGCTATGGCACTTTTGATGCTGACCTGGTGATTATTGTCATTAATACTGATGATCTCTTTGCCACCGCTCCCACGAGTCTCGTCGTCGGTCGCCAAAGCAACTACCCCGATCGCAAACCTCTCGGGGCAATAGGCGAACTGATCAACCGCTACCGTCTATCAAAACTGCCTCCTTTGCCGGAACTTCAAGCGGTCTATAACGAAGAAGGCGATCGGGTAGGCCGAGTCCTTGAAGCGCTGCAAGCCATGCACCACATCGCGAAGCAAAACAACGCAAAATGTCTATTGATCTTGACGCCCTTGCTGCGAGAAGTGGAAGGCAAACCTCGCGACTATGAGCTAGCGGCCCGCGATCGATTGCTACAATTTACCCAAAAAGAAGCCTTACTTTACATCGACTTATTAGAGACGTTCAAATCGATCGGCAACGCTAAAATGCTCTATCAAGATCACATTCACTTGAATGCTGCGGGTAATGTTGAGGTCAGCAAAATTTTACTCAATGCGGTTCTGTAAAGATTACGATCGTCTCTACACAAGATTTGCACAGAATTCGCACAAGAGATTGACGTTAGAGATTGACACAGACATGAAATAATCAGAGCCGACCGTTCACGCAACAATTTCCCACGATAGTCATCGCCATGCTCTCTTTCTGGCAAAAAACAAGCGGCACTTGGATTAATGTCTTCACCATTCTTCTGGGTACCACGATCGGTCTGGGTTTGCGAGGCAGAATGCCCCAGAGAATGCAGCAGGTCTTGACCCAAGGCTTAGGACTCTTCACTATTTTCCTCGGCATCACGATGGCAGGTGCGATGCGTAATGCGACTGCGGGTGCGATCGATGGCACGATCTTAGGACTATTATCCATAGTGTTCGGCGGGTTACTTGGTGAAGCACTCCAAATCGAATCCCACTTAACCACTCTCGGAGATTGGCTCAAGCAATCCGTACGTGGCGGTGGCAAATTCACCGAAGGGTTTGTCGCGACAAGCTTACTCTTTTGTATTGGACCCATGGCCATCTTGGGCTGTCTGAACAATGGACTTAAGGGCGATCCAGGCATTCTGACTGTCAAAGCCGTCATGGATGGACTCGCCTCGATCGCTTTTAGTAGCACCTATGGCATCGGCGTGGGCTTCTCTAGTCTGATGATCTTGGTCTACCAGGGCAGCCTATCCCTCATTGCTAGTAGCCTCTCCCAGAGCCTGCCAAACCCCAGCACCGATCCTCGCATCGCACTCATCTCTGGTGTTGGTGGATTGATGGTGATGGGCATTGGCTGCAATCTTCTAGAACTGGTCGTGATTCGGGTCAGTTCCTTCCTACCAGCACTCCTGCTTGCACCGATCGTCTTTCAGATCGCCAAAATGCTACAGCACTAGAGTTTGCGAAGCTTGTGACAACGCTAGAGCCATGCTGAACTTAAGCAAGCTTGGAACAATGGAGATAGCGAAATTTCGATCGATCAAAAGAACCTCTAGATGAACCCTTGAAAGAACTTTTGGGTCAATCTTGAAAAAATTTTATAAAAAATCCCAAAATAGTTAGCCAACTTTGAGATATCGGGGTATACATAGGTAAAGTTACAGTTTTACAACTACAATTCACAACTACAAAAGGGACAATTCCAATGGCTGGAGCAAAACGTCGTTCTCCGACTTCTACACTCGTGTCGAAAGCTTCTATTTCACAAGCTTCGTCAACGCTGACCGAGCTACCAGAGAAACCCAAAGAGATTTGGTCATTGCGTGAAGCCATCAACGCATTACAAGACCAAATTATCCTCGCCCTCGATCGTGGCTATGGTTATCCTGAAATCTCCAAGATGCTGACGACACAAGGCGTTGAAATCAGTGCTTCCACCCTGAAGTACTACCTGTCTGCGGTTCGTCGTAGTGACAATGGTAAGCGTCGTCGTCGGGGCGGTGGTAAAGTCACCGAAAAAACGCTGACTGAAGCGAACGCAGCTGTCGCAGACGCAATGGCCGAACCCGAGGTGAAAAAAACTCGCGGTCGTAAGCCTAAATCAGCAGTTGTGGAAGAAGTCGTGACCAAGGCAGCTCCTAGAGCGACCAAGACGGCTGCAAAAGTTGCAAAGGCTCCTAAAGCTGTTGCAAAAAGCGCCACAAAAGCACCCGCAACTCGCGGTCGCCGCAAAGCCACCAGCGCTTAGATCCAGTGCTTAAACGCTCTGCATAACAGTCGAAAAACAGAAAACGCCAAAGGCACCCAAGGGATAAACTCCGTCCGGGTGCCTTTTTATTTAGAATGACGACATTCACTACTCACTTTGCATCAGCCATGCCTCTCGACCTAAATGCCTTTTGGATGCCCTTCACCGCAAACCGTCAGTTCAAAGCAAACCCCCGCATCCTAGCTTCGGCCCAAGGGATGTATTACCAAGACCAAGACCACCGAGAAATTCTCGACGGGACCGCCGGACTCTGGTGCGTCAATGCAGGCCACGGTCGCAAAACTATTGCCACAGCCGTCCAGCAGCAACTCGAAACCCTCGACTACGCCCCCACCTTTCAAATGGGACACCCAAAGCCCTTTGAACTCGCCCAGAGGCTCACCCACATCACCCCCAGCGACCTCAACGCCATCTTCTTCACCAACTCTGGCTCCGAAGCCGTAGACAGCGCCCTGAAGATTGCGATCGCCTACCACCGGGCCAAGGGAGAGGCCAGCCGGACCCGTTTGATTGGGCGGGAGCGGGGCTACCATGGCACAGGCTTTGGCGGCATCTCTGTGGGCGGCATTGCCTCGAATCGCAAAGCCTTTGGGCCACTGCTTTCGGGTGTAGATCACTTACCTCACACCCACAATTTAGAGCACAACGCCTACAGCAAAGGCCAGCCCGAATGGGGCGCACATCTGGCCGATGATCTTGAACGCATCGTTATGCTGCACGATCCGTCTACCATTGCGGCTGTCATTGTCGAACCTGTTGCTGGATCGACGGGCGTTCTCATTCCACCGAAGGGTTATTTAGAAAAGCTCCGATCGATCTGCGATCGGTACGGCATTCTGTTGATTTTTGATGAAGTGATTACTGGATTTGGACGTTTAGGAACGGCATTTGCGGCTGATTATTTTAATGTGATTCCCGATCTCATGTGCGTTGCTAAAGGTATCACCAACGGATGTATCCCCATGGGAGCAGTGTTCGCCAAAGAAGCCATCTACAACACCTTTATGCAGGGACCCGAAACCACGATCGAACTCTTCCATGGCTATACCTACTCCGGCCATCCCGTTGCCTGTGCCGCTGCTCTAGCTACTTTGGATATTTACGAGAGTGAGAAGCTCTTTGAAAAAGCAGC
>JANMIS010000095.1:0-4576 GCA_031375925.1 Synechococcales cyanobacterium OTE_70_concoct_197_sub | reverse complement strand
CCGTCTCACCCGCAGACAGCGCCTCGATCGCAATTGCCCATTCTTTCAATGCCAGATCCATTATTTCTGTAGTTTTGTGAAAAATTCCGTACAGGCCATAATCAACGGATACAAAATCCCCAACAATCCAAACCAACCCGCAATCTGAGCTAGCAGTGTCGCTAATAGTTTAGAGTCCCTCGCACCGGGACGATCGTTTACTATCTCAATCCAGCGAGAACTGAGTGTAATCAACAACACCCCTCCAATGCCGTAGATCAAGCTCCAAGTAAACCATGCTCGCAGCACCGCACCGGAGGGCTTAATCACCTCAAGCGCCGGAAAAAACAGCAGGCCAATAAACATAGCAACAATCCAAAGCGTCAAGGCTTGGACGAAATCTCTACGTTGGCTTTCTTCTGAATTAAAACGACCCATGGTGTTGTGAATGTAGTTTGGTAGGACTTAGTAGTTCGGTAAGACTGAGCGGAGAAACAGGAAACCGATGCGATCAAAGCTTTAGCTTTTCTCAAGCGTTGCCCTAGTCGATCGAACCGATCGTTGCTCTAGCATAGAGGGAGAGAACAAATTTCAAACATGTGTCATTCAATTGATTACGAATCGACATCCTTTGAATTCTACAAAACATTGGACATAAACCCATGACCGCACACGATTTACTCACATTAGCACTCATGCTTAGCCCCGGCTTATTGCTATCCGCCCTTGTCATGGCGACCTTTGCTGCTGGGGGATAGACTGCTTTTGGCCAGCCCAATCTCCGCCAATCGCTGTTGAAGATAAGTCCCAGCATCGATCGGCGGAAATTGTTTTAAGGGCACACCACAGCTTTTCAAAGGCGTCAAATCCATCTCTGCGTTGGGATGAACGAAAAATGGCATCGAAAATCGACGATCGCGGCTGTTGTCCGGATTCACCACTCGGTGAGTCGTACTCTTTAGTCGTCCGTTGGTCAGCCATTGCAGCATGTCACCGCTGTCCACAATCAGCGATCCCGGCGGGGCATCGATCGCCATCCAACGCCCCTCATGTAATAGCTCCAACCCACTTGCCGTTGCCGTCGGCAACAACGTAATCAGATTAATATCCTCATGGGCCGCTGCCCGTAAGCCCATCGTCGGAGCTGCTTCCGACACAGGTGGGTAGTGAATTACCCGCAAAATGCTGTCGCCCCCCGGCTGATAGATCGCCGCCAACGGTTCTTCTAGAAACTGCGCGATCGCCCCTAAAATCACCTGTCCACAAGCCTCCAACTGCCCATAAAGTAGATTCAGAACTTCATGGAACTCCGGCAACTCCGTCGGGACCCAGTTGTGACGGACGATCGGGTTTCCCACATGCCAAAATTCTTTGAGATCCCCGTGTGGCGAATCCTTCGCGTGTTCTTGACCAAACGGGGTAAACCCTCGCTGACCGCATAATTCAGGTAAATAATAGGCCCGTTTAACCGACTCCGGCAAGGCAAAAAATTCAGCACTCACCTCGTAAGCCCGATCGACTAAGGTGCGATCGTTCGCGAAGCCTTCCGGAACGGAAATCGGCGCATTCTCCAAAACAAAGAACCCAGTCTCCATCAAGGATTTTCCAATTTTCTCCCCAAAATCAGACCTATCCAAACCCACAAAATCAACCCGAGTTACCATCACTCCACTCCCAGGGCGTAAACCCGAACCCTTTACAACTCACTTGGATATGTAACAGCGTGTTAAGCTATGTAGACAAACCCTTCATCTCGCGTCTCGAACGCAGCAAACTACATGCTTAATCTTCTTCTTACTACCACTAACGGCGCTGTTCACTCTGAATATTACCTGACCCTCTTCAACTTGGTTTATTCGGTTGGCGCATTGGCCGCAGGCGTCGTCGGTGCGATCGCTTGGTACAACTCGAAGCGTCCTGTGGGCTGGGAAGACCGTGCTCGTCCTAGCTTCATCCCTGCAATCAAGAATGTCTCTGAAGACGCATAGTTTTCAATCTCCAAAAATCCTTAATAAGCCCCAGTAACAGAGTTAAAAGAGCTTTTACTGGGGCTTACTCATGTAAAAAAGTATTCGGTCTGTATTGTATCGGTCGGGATCGCTAGGAAAATTTGGTTAGAATAGAGTTAAAGCTGAAGGAGAAATGAATGGCTGACCGTCCCTATCCCTCACCCAGTTCGATCGCGGCCCTCCGGGGTGAAATGAATGCACTACTCGATCGTTTGCAGGCTTCGCCCAATGGCGACCTGATGCTGCAAGCGCTAACAACGCTAACTGAAATTGGTAATACCGATAACGATCGCTTAGATCTGAAAATTCTCAGTTCTACCCTAAAGGACATTGAGCGCGGCTTCCGTATTCTCAAGCCCTACCAACACAATCGTAAAATCGCCATTTTTGGGTCAGCGCGCACCTCCCCCCAAGCCGCCGAATACCAAATGGCCAAAGACTTTTCCGCCTGTGTCACAAGTCAAGGATTCATGGTGATCACGGGTGGCGGCGGCGGCATCATGGAAGCAGGCAACGAAGGCGCGGGCAATGGAAAATCCCTCGGACTCAACATCGAGTTACCCTTTGAACAAGGCTCCAATACGTTTATCAGCAGCACTGACATGCTGGTGACCTTTAAGTATTTCTTTACTCGCAAACTATTCTTCCTCAAAGAAAGTGATGCCTTGGCGGTTTTTCCGGGAGGCTTTGGTACTCAGGATGAGGCGTTTGAATGTCTGACTTTAAGCCAGACGGGGAAGTCGGTACCCATTCCCATTGTCCTAATCGACAAACCCGGCGGTGACTACTGGCGAAACTGGGCCGCTTATATTGAGAAAAATTTACTAGGTCAAGGCTTAATCAGTCCCGATGACTTTAGTTTATTCACCATCACCGATCGGCTGGATGTGGCCTGTGAGACGATCTCCAGCTTTTATACGGTGTATCACTCTAGCCGTTATGTCGATGAGTTGCTGGTGCTGCGACTGCGATCGGCGCTCTCTGATGAAGCGATTCATGAGTTGAATGAACGGTTTAGCGACATTTTAGTCAAGGGCAAAATCGAACGCAGTACGGCTTTATCCAAGGAGCTGTATGACGAAACCTTTGAGCTACCGCGCTTGACGTTACAGTTTAATCAACGCGATCTCGGTCGTCTGTACGAACTGATTCGGGCCATTAATCGACTGGGTTCAGAGACGATCGAGTTTCCGCATCCAGAGCAAAAATAAACTCCGGACTTTACTAGCGCAACGCTTCGCGAACGGCTCCGCTCAGTCCTCAAACCCTGATTTTGCGGGCTGAGCGGAGTCGTAGTTTACGTCCGTAAGGACTAGCCCAACGATCAAAACGATCGTCTCCGCCAAAACGCCAGCCAATCCAAAAACAACTCATGGCGCAATGGATGACGCGATCGGCGTAATCTCTCCCATTCCACCAGCCATTGATGAATGACCTGAATTTGAATCGGGCTGCTCAAAGCGATCGTTTTCAAATTTTTTATCGACATTTTTGTCTGCAACATTAAGCTGAGCAATGCCCCAAATTGCGCCGCCTCACTGCCCACCACCGTGCCATTGACCAATTCCCCGCTGTGCGTCACCGTCAAGTGATACCAAAGGCTCCGATCGTTCAAGCTCCCAGTCAGCGAATAATCTTCAGGCTTCCCCGCAGCACCAACCCAAACGCTGGGCGGATTCGTAAGCTGACCCACGACCTGCGACCTGCGACCTCTCCAAGGCATCAACACACTCTGAACCTCCGCCAGCGCCACAGACTCAGGATTAGAGATCAACCCATCGAACAAGCCTGACTGAGCCGCCGATCCCACTAAGCGCAGGCGATGCTGTTGTAAAGCCGCGCCATTCAACGATCGTAATCCCAGTCGCTCTGGCTCTAGCCGCGCAAAAGCCGTCGCCAAAATCACCTGGTCCACTTCTAAAATTTCATGGGCGAGTTGAAGCTGGATTGCCCCCTGTAACTGTTCGGACGATCGTAATCGTGTCCCCGTCAGCACCCGAACGCCCGCCGCTTCCAGTTCCATCTGAAGGCGAAACGCACCTTCTAGCGGAACCTGCGGTAAAATCTGCGGCGTCGGCACAATCAATGTCACCATCACGCCTAAGGCCTTCAAGCGCAACGCCAGAGCAACGCCTACGATCGCCTCACCCACGATCGCCACCCGTTTTGGTAAAGGATCTGCTAATGGAAACGCTTCTGGAAACACACAAGCAATCTGAGACAGCGCCGCTGGAATTCGTCGCTTCGGGGTGAGCGCAGACACAAAATTCGCCGATCGCAACAATCGTTCATTCACCTGAAATCCCGATTTTGGCGTTTTAATCCAGGATCCCGAACTGGGAATGTAATCAATGCCTCGAAGCAGCAAGGTTTCGGGTGTGAACTGACTCAATTGGTCCGAGAGTTCGATCGTCAACTCTGACGAACCGCCCCCCAGCCCCCAATTCTGGGCGAACCGAAAGGCGATCGCACCATCAGGCCGCTCCCCTTGCTCAACCAGAGCGACCCTAGCCCCCAATTCTCTAGCTCGGAGCGCCATGTAGCAACCGAGTTCGGTCGCACCGATGATGACCAAATCGTACTCAATC
>JANMIS010000090.1:0-1093 GCA_031375925.1 Synechococcales cyanobacterium OTE_70_concoct_197_sub | reverse complement strand
GTCGAAGGCATCAAACTCGTCTGTCCTCCCGCAGGCATCCCGATCGAAGTCGGCAAACGCCTCTACGACATCTACCAAAAGAATCCCAAACAACTCCCCGGAAACTGAACTAACCACCACGGAGCCTCAACCATGACCGTCAAAGAACTCCTCCTCCATGCGATCGACATCTCCTCCGAAGAGCAACTCGCCCAAACCCTCACCTTCCTCCAAACCCTCAACCAAAACACCCCGATGACCTCCGGTCGGTCAGAGACCATCGAAGACGAAGAACCCTACGACACCCCAATCGAAGAAATTCGTGAAGGCATCTATCGCGGTTGGCAAGACGTTCTCGCTGGAAGAACAAAACCCGTTTCTCAACTGTGGGAGGGCATGGATGTCGATTAATCCATCCGTTCAAGTCAGTACATCCGATCGCTTTGAATCCGAAATCCGCCAACTCGGCAAACGCTATCGCCGTATCCGCCTTGACATCCAACCAATCATCGAACAACTAGAAGCAGGCGACCTTCCCGGCGACCAGATTCCCAACATGGACTGTGACCTCTTCAAAGTTCGCACCAAAAATAGTGATGCACGAAGAGGGAAAAGCGGTGGATATCGAATTATCTTCTACCTTAAAACAGAAGACAGTATTCTGCTTGTGACGATCTACTCTAAATCCGACAAAGCCGATGTCCCTGCTGCCGAAATTCGTGAACTGATCAAACGTGCCGAATCCGAGACACCAGAAGATTTAGAAGAACCTCAATGATTCAAAATTTTTTCAAGGCTCGATCGTCACGCCCAAGCATTTAAAGCAACGATCGTCGAAGTCACCAAAGCCAAATGGGAAGAAAGCTTGATCGTTAAAGCGATCGTCACCTACCTCGATAAATTCAGAGAAATCCCCGATCGAGGCGCGTGAATGAATGCGACCGCCAGCAACCTACGCTAAACTAAGACAGTGTCCTAATGAGACATCACGGAGACCAAACTCATGCAAGTCACGATCGACCTACCGCCCATTCTCCAATCCCAACTGTCCGCACAAGCAACCCAACTCAACCTTCCGATCGAAAACCTCATCCTCCAAGCCATTCATCAGTAC
>JANMIS010000046.1:0-1687 GCA_031375925.1 Synechococcales cyanobacterium OTE_70_concoct_197_sub | reverse complement strand
CTCATGACTCATGTTTTCGCGCAGCATATTGAGGGCGATCGATCGTTGTTCTGAAGTACTGCCTCGCTCAAGCAGTTCAGATTCGATCTGTTCGTAGGTGATAGATAGAGCCATAATGATTTCCTTTATATCTATAGTTATATTCTGCCTTGACTTGAGGTTCTGTTGCAACACGGCAATGTGACGAAGAGTGAGAGCGCGGTAGGGATGATCTTTCGGCAAGGTCATTGTCTAGCTTGACGATCGAGCTTTTGACCCAGGAGCGTCGATTTAGTTTTGCAATTGCAGATTTCGTAGTCGGAAATGGCATTGCGATAGGGTTCGATTAGGCAGGGTTCTGTGATCATGCGGCCAAAGAGTCCCATGGATCCCTCTGGATTACTCTGAACTTGATGGACCCATTGCTCATCAGGTTCAAAATAAATATCCGCATGACGAACTTCATTGGAAATTTCGTACTCGACTTCGACGGTGCCGAAATCTTGAAGAAACTCCTGCATCCATTCTTTGGCGAACCGATCGTGCAACTTTCTAGGCATCGGGTTTATGACGTGTTAGGGCACAAATCTCACAAATTTATTTTTACCAAATTGCAAAACTTGACCCACTAATTCCTCTGGGGTTTCAAAGATTTGGTTGGGGTCTGCGACTTTTTCACCGTTGAGCTTGACACCACCGCCTTGAATTTGGCGGCGGGCATCGGAGCTGGTTTTGCACAGGCCCGAGGCACTGGTGATGAAGAAGATCTTGGTGGGAAACTCGATCGCCCCCACCGAAAACTCCGGCACTGAGTCTGCTTGAGTCGATCCGCCGATCAAGTTCGCGGCATCCACTTGAGCCTGCTCTGCGGCAGCTTGTCCGTGGTACTGACTGACGACATCCAAGGCCAAGATCTTTTGCTGTTCGCGAGGATTATCTGGCAGGCTTTTGAAGTCCAGTTTGGTCAACAAAGTAACGTAGTTTTCCAGTAATGCGTCGGGTGTTTTTTCCAGCTTGGAGTACATGGTCAGCGCATCTTCATTGAGTCCGACGTAGTTGCCCAGAGATTTCGACATCTTCTGGGTGCCGTCAGTCCCGATCAGGATCGGCATCAACAGACCAAACTGCGGCTTCATACCAAAGTGTCGCTGCAAGTCCCGACCCACAGCAATATTAAACTTCTGGTCCGTGCCGCCAAGCTCCACGTCGGACTCGATCGCCACTGAGTCATAGCCCTGCATTAACGGGTACAAAAACTCATGGAGAAAAATCGGGTTGCCCTTTTCGTAGCGATCGTTAAAGCCTTCCTTTGCCAACATCTGCCCAACCGTCATGGTCCCCAAGAGTTCCAAAATCTTTGTCAAATCCATCCCAGCGAGCCATTCCGAGTTGTAGCGAATTTCCAAACGTCCCGGTGTCTCAAAATCCAAAATAGGTCGCACTTGATCTAGGTAGGTTGCGGCATTATTTTTGACTTCTTCAAGCGTCAACTGCTTCCGCACATCAGACTTTCCCGTGGGATCGCCAATACGCGCCGTGAAGTCGCCGATGATCAGCACCGCCGTATGGCCCGCATCTTGAAACGATCGCATCTTCCGCACCGGAATGCTGTGGCCCAAGTGAATATCGGATCCCGTTGGATCAATTCCTAGCTTGATTCTCAGGGGTTGATCGCTCTGAAGAATCCGCTGTTCCAGGTTTTCGTCGG
>JANMIS010000044.1:0-2485 GCA_031375925.1 Synechococcales cyanobacterium OTE_70_concoct_197_sub | reverse complement strand
GAAATCGAGAATCAGTTGATTGTTTAGGTAGTGTTGGATGTTTGCACCCTTTCCAATAATGACCACATCATTCCAATCGTCTAGCTTCATCAGTTTTTCGAACCCAGCTTGATCGATAAGCGTCGTGGATGCTACTTTTTTGCCGTCGGTCTCCCATGAGGCTTTTTCGCCAACTTGACAAATTCGGCCTCGCTTGCCACCTTCGTCATAGATAAAACTCGATGTGTCTGGAAACTTGACTTGATTTCGAAGTTCATGCTGGTAGCCGCGAACCACCCATGCGTTCTTGACCTTGTCGTCGGTAATGTGTTTCGATCGGTATTGGATCCCTGAATTGTTGGTTGCATTGCAACGGAAAGAGAGTCGCAATTCAAAATCCTTAGTTGTCCCTTTCTTCCAAATCAGGAACGTATTGCCGTTTGCAGGCGATTCGGCGGTCGTTTCCCCGTGAATCACGCCATCGCGAACGCTCCAGAGCTTGGGATCTCCGTCCCATCCATCTAGATCCTTTCCATTAAAAATGACCTTCATGTCCGACTCAGGCGGCGCCATCTTGGCCTCATCTGCAGCGGCGACGAGAGTTGAAAAACAAAGCACTAAAGCAACAGGTAGGCATCGCATCGAGATGGACTCCGGCGGGAAAGGAAGGGTTTTAACCGATGTGTGATTATGATCATTGCACCTCTAAGTGCAAACACCTGATTGCCGCTTGTAACGAAAAGCATGAGAACCGCCGCCCTGAACCAAGCGAACACAGGGAATGATTCACGCTATCGCGTGCTCGCCCGATGCTAAATCATTTGCGCTAGCCGGCGACGATGGAACTGTTCGATTTTGGACGCAAGAAAGCAATGCCTGGAAACTGCAATTGGTCGGCTTAGGGAAAGCCCTAGCCCAAGTTGCTTCAAGTGCTTCTTCGAAAATAACGGCGCTCGACAACGAAGGCTCAATCGCCATTTGGAAAAAAGGGGCAAAAGAACCAGCCAATCGAATTGAGGCTCACGGTTCGCAAGGCTTCAGTCTAGATATGACACCGGATGAAATGCGATTGGTAAGTTGCAGCCTTGATAAAACCATGAGGCCTGGAGTGTTGAGACAGGGGAGAAGTTAGCTGAGTATCCAACTGCATGGGGCGCGAGATTCCTCAGGGCGCATCCAAACAACCGTTGGGCGGTAGGCCCACGCTTATATTCCGTTCAACAATGTTCGATCCGAGATGAAGCTCTCTGCCGTTCCTCGAGTGATCCGATCATTGGAAAGTAATCGCTTGATAGACTCATCCATGGAGATCATCCCTTCCGCGCGGCCGGTAACAATATAGTTGTCGATGCTTTCAAGCTTTCCGATCCGAATTGCAGCACTAATGGCGGGTACATTGAACATGATCTCCAAGGCCAGCTCCTGCTTTTCGCCCGCGATGTTGCTCGGAAGCAATCGTTGGCAGATGATTGCCCTGACACCCGAAGCAAGCTGCGATCGAATTTCGGCTTGATGCTGCTGCGGAAAGAAATCTGCGTACCGCGAAATAGCACCCTTTGCGTCTCTGGTATGCAAGGTCGAAAAAACCAAATGGCCGGTCTCAGCAGCACTCAACGCCATCTTAGCGGTATCGATATCCCGGATCTCCCCGACCAATATTACATCCGGATCTTGCCTTAAGCCATATCGCAACCCATCAGCAAAGCATGACACATCGCGGCCAACCTCGCGTTGAGTTACGAGCGAACTAGAATCGCGAGGAAAACGATATTCGATAGGATCCTCTATTGTCAGGATTCGATAACCACTCGTTCGATTCAACAATTCGACGATCATCGCCAAGCTTGTACTTTTGCCAGAGCCCGTTACCCCGGTAAACAGTACTAAACCATTTGAAAACGCCCCGAGACGAATGGCCAATTCCTTAGGAAACGAGGACCAGGTGAAGTCGGGAATGCGGTCTGGAATAACCCGCAGGCAAGCCCCAACGGAACCGTAAGATCGAAAAACATTCACTCGAAAGCGGTACGGCTGATTGTCGATTTCAAATTCGACGGCGTAATCCAGGTTTAACTCATTGGCAAATCTAACCCGATGATCCTCGTTCCAAATGGGCTCAAAGCTCTGCATTAGAATCGCCGACGTCAATAATGGTTCGTCAGCGATTGGGGTAAGTTTGCCGTGGACCCTCAAAACAGGCGGGTATCCACAAACGAGGTGGAGATCGGACGCCCTAAACTCGATTGCTTGTTTGAGCCATCGCGAAAGCCGGCACACTGGCTGATCTTGAATTGGTTGCATAACGAAACAAGCCTACGGCGGGGGTTTTGAAGTCCAAGAAAGTGCGGAAGGACTGCTAACCCTTAGCGGTGGGCTCAGTTCCATGGAAAATCCGATTTCCAATCAAGACACGCCAGAAAACTCCCGTCAGCATTAGCGAAACAACTACTAAAAGCCCACATGTGAAAATCGCCCAGAGCTAGTCGAGTGCCATTGGCGATATTTC
>JANMIS010000427.1:0-1447 GCA_031375925.1 Synechococcales cyanobacterium OTE_70_concoct_197_sub | reverse complement strand
ATCTCAGCGGACGACGCGAGCGTCCTGTGGAAAGAGACTCCCGTTGCACATCAATTCTATTTCCCTATTTCGCAAGATAGAAACTCGCCCGTTGCCGTATTTGTCCGGGTCCTCAAACTGAGTAAAGTAGCCGGCATCTCGGTTGACTGCTTCTCAACCGCATTTGTGGATATCAGAACAGGGCAACTGGTCTATAGCCGTGACGACATCATGCCTGTGACGCGGGGCCTTGGCTTTAAACAAGAGATATTAGCCGACCAAAATACGATTGCAATCGACTACGTTGGCAACCGTATAGAATTGAACTGGACCAATGAGAAGCCCCTCGAAGAACCCACTTACAATTTTGGATTTTTAGAGCTCTCTGAATTCAGGAAACGCATTGAAACCAAGCTAGCAGATTTAAAGTCAAAGGACTTGCAGTCCACCAACAAACCTGGTTCGTCACCTGAAAAATGAGAATCAGCTCGCTTCCACGATACTACCGCAACCTTCGACGCTGGCAAGAGATCATCGTCGTTCTGCGTCGGTACGGATTGGCCGATTGGCTAAGCAATCTTCGAGTCGACTTCATCCGCGACTGGCTGAAGGACGACCAAGGAGTTCCGCTCGCGAGTTATTCAAGAGAAGCTAGGGTTCGAATGGCCCTAACAGATCTTGGTCCAACGTTCATCAAGCTAGGGCAAATGCTATCGCTTCGACCTGACTTGGTGGGTTCCGAACAGGCAGCCGAATTGCAACAACTGCAATCGCAAGTCCCCGCGGATCCGTTCGCGCAGATCAAAGCCGTCGTGGAGTCGGAACTAAAACAGCCACTTCACGAAGCGTTCTCGGAGTTTTCAGAACAGCCCATCGCTTCTGCATCGATTGGACAAGTGCATGCCGCCAAGCTATTGGACGGTACCCCCGTCGTCGTCAAAGTGCAACACCTCAATATCCAAGCAAAAGTAAACGAAGATCTGGAAGTGCTTCACGGCCTAGCGATCCTCGCCCAACGCATCCCGGAACTTGCCGTTTGGCAGCCAAGGGGAATCGTCGAACAACTCTCGCGTTCGATCAAGCGAGAGTTGAGTTTCTCTCGCGAACTTTCCAACTTGCTTATGTTTCAAACGACGCTCAAGGATTGCAAGGGCGTCGTTGTTCCGCATGCATATCCAAAGCTTTCCTCGGCTCGTGTACTCAGCATGGAACGGGTCGAGGGACAATCGATTCATTGCCTCACCTCGCCCGATGCGCTACCTGGAATTGACCGTTCGGTAATCGCTCGTCGCGTTTCCGCCCTTTATGTTCAGTCCATTTTTATCAAGGGTCACTATCACGCCGACCCCCACCCAGGCAACATCCTCATACAAGACGATGGTACGATTGCTTTGTTGGATTTCGGGATGGTTGGTCGAATTGATGACTCGCTGCGAGGCACAATTGAAGAGATGCTGTGGGCGGTGCT
>JANMIS010000025.1:0-2285 GCA_031375925.1 Synechococcales cyanobacterium OTE_70_concoct_197_sub | reverse complement strand
CCTGCGACAGAAAAAGGATGTTATGATGCTTTCGATCGTGCGGAAGCTTTTACGCCTTTTGTCTTGACCCGAATTGATTCTGAAATGCGGCGGTTGATGAAAGCGGATTTGCCGATCGTGCGGGAAGGTGTGAACGGTGATGAGATTCGGACAGAAGTTGAGCAGCTTAATGAACCCTACAAATTAGAAATTCTCGATCGGATTGCGGCAGATCAGATGATTACGCGGTACACGATCGGGACTGCTGAATCCAAAGACTCCTGGTGGGATTTGTGTGCGGGGCCACACTTGAATAGTACGGGTGAAATTAATCGCAAGGCGTTTGTTTTGGAAAGTGTCGCGGGGGCTTACTGGCGTGGGGATGAAAAGAATCCGCAGTTGCAGCGTATCTATGGCACCGCATGGGAAACGCCAGAAGATCTAAAAGCATACTTGACTCAAAAGGAAGAAGCAAAACGCCGCGATCATCGCAAATTGGGACAGGATTTAGATTTATTTAGCATTCAGGAAGATGCAGGCGGTGGATTGGTATTTTGGCATCCGAAAGGGGCGCGGATGCGATTAGCGATCGAAGACTATTGGCGTAAAGCTCATCTAGAGGGCGGCTATGAGTTGCTTTACACGCAGCCCAACTGAAAAAACTGGGTTATCGAGTCGAAGTAGATGTCAGCAGCGATCGGCTGGGTAAACAGATTCGGACGGCTGAACTAAGCAAGATCCCGATCGTAGCGGTGATTGGGAAGCGTGAGGTAGAGACTAATACGTTAAGCATTCGAACTAGACAAGCGGGTGAAAAAGGTGCGTTATCGATTTTAGAACTGCAAGAAATGATGGACACTGCAATCTCGAATAAACAACAAATATGACCTCTACACTAAAGCTTTCACTCATCGCTCAAGATGCCCAAAACTGGAATGCTGTGCATTATCAATGGGAACTGATGTCACCCGTGAGTTCGATCGCTTGGTCTGCGGATAGTGATTACATTGCTTGTGCAAGCAGGTGGACAAAAAGGTGAATTATTGAGTTGGTCAATTCCTGAAGCGATCTCTCAGGAATCGCCTATGATTTAAGAACGATTATCACTACTGTTCTTTAAAAGTGTTTGATCACCAACTCATTATCAATGCTGATGAAGAAATCTTTGAGATGAATAATGGCTGTATTTGCTGTACGGTGCGCGGTGACTTGATTCGCATCATTGGCAATCTGATGAAACGTCGAGATAAGTTTGATCATTTGGTGATTGAGACCACAGGACTCGCTGACCCTGCGCCTGTCATCCAGACTTTCTTTATGGATGAAGATGTCCAATCACAGACCTATTTGGATTCTGTGGTGACGGTGGTGGATGCGAAACATATTGAGCAACATTGGGATGCGGAAGAAGCTCAGGAACAAATTGCTTTTGCTGATGTGATTTTGTTGAACAAGACTGATTTGGTTACATCGGAAAATCTAGATGACCTAGAAAGAAAAATTCGCGAAATGAATGCATTGACCAAGATTTATCGCACTCAAAATGCAGAACTTGCAATGGATTCACTGTTAGGAATTGGTGCATTTGATCTCGATCGTGCCCTCGAAATCGATCCAGAATTCCTCAATGAACTCGCCCATGAACATGATGAATCGGTGGGTTCGGTGGCGATCGTCGAACCCGGTGAACTGGATGGCGATCGGCTGAATGATTGGCTCGGGGATCTATTGCGGAATAAAGGTGCTGATATTTTTCGGATGAAAGGGATCTTGACAATCGCTGGAGAAGACCAACGTTTTGTTTTTCAGGGCGTTCATATGTTGTTTGATGGTCGGCCCGATCGTCCTTGGAAAGCTGGGGAAGTTCGCAAAAATGAACTGGTATTTATCGGTCGTAATCTAGATGGAGAACAACTTAGAGAGGACTTCCGATCGTGCCTGCAAAAATGAATGCATTCTGGCGAACCGCCCCCCAGCCCCCAATTCTGGGGAAGCCGGAATTGGGGAATCAAGGATTTTTTGCCCGATCGATGTCCCGCACAATGTCACCCCACTGCGATGAGAGAATGCGCCCGACAACTTTTACACCAGATTTTCCATCGGGTTTTAGGACGATCGCTTCGCCTTCGCTGGGCAGTTCTTTAAGTCCCATTACATTTCCAAGATGTCCAACTAAAACAATGTTTTGATTTGAATTGTGAGGCTGATTGACCAAGGCTTTGAAATCTCGACCAACATCATCTTTAGTTCGATTTATTTCCTTACTTTGAACCATGAGTTGATTCGTGACTTTAAATTCTTTAAAT
>JANMIS010000419.1:0-8907 GCA_031375925.1 Synechococcales cyanobacterium OTE_70_concoct_197_sub | reverse complement strand
GTTCCGACGATCGCCACTAAAGAAAATGATCATGACATATTGCATCACTTGCAACAGCGAATAAAGTGCCGTTGCAACATAGGTAAAGGCTGCTGCATTCAAGACTTTCTTTGCGCCTTGGTTCTCTTCACCCTGCAAAATGCCAAACTCGTCAATCATCCGCAGTGCCCGAGCCGAAGCATCAAACTCCACCGGAAGCGTCACTAAATGGAACACCAAACTCGATGCAAATAAAATCAAGCCGACGTACACAAAGACCATACTAATCGTTCCTAACCCGCCCAAAAATACGCCTCCCATAATCAACATTGGCCCAAACTGAGACCCAATGTTCACCGCAGGAACCAAGGCCGATCGTAGGTTCATAGCCTGATAACCTTCCACATCTTGCAAAACGTGACCACATTCATGGGCCGCCACAGCCGCAGCCGCCAAAGAAGTCGAGCCATAAACCCCCTCCGAAAGCCGAACAGCTTTAGCACTCGGGTCATAATGGTCGCTCAAGACGCCTGCAACGGGTTCAACAGAGACATGGCTGACTCCCATTCGCTTCAGAATCGTCTTTGCCACTTCAGCACCTGTCATTCCCATGCTGGACTGAACCTCAGAGTATTTGTTGTAAGTGCCCTGGACTCGCTGCTGCGCCCACCACACCAGCAACATGCCAGGGAGAAGAAACAATAGGTAAAACATAATTTGGTTCTCTTTAGGTAACTTAAATGCTTTTAATTGCTATGCTAACACCAGTGCTTTGAAGTATGACGATCGGCAAACTCGACCCCTTTTAGACGGATTAGTGAACTAAAGTCTAATGAACCTATCCCTGCATACAGCGCTCCGATCGCAAGTCCTCACCTGGCTGCAAGCCGAAGTTCCAGAATCCCGAATTCGTCATATTTTGCGAGTTGAGACCCTGGCGATCGACCTTGCTCAACGTCATGGCGTCGATTCTACGAAGGCCAGCCAAGCGGCACTGATGCATGACTTAGCAAAATTCTTTAAGCCTGAAAAATTATTAATCCTGGCAAAATCCCACGGTCTCACCCTCGATCCCATCTGCCAAGCTGCCCCGCATTTACTTCATGCAGAAGTGGGAGCTTGGGTTGCAAGAGAAACCTTTCGTGTAACGGATGAAGAGATTTTGAACGCGATCGCCAACCACACGCTGGGCACACCGGGGATGGATGCCCTGTCCTGCATTATTTATCTAGCAGATAGTTTGGAGCCGGGACGAGGAAAAAGTGAGGAACTGGAAAGCCTGCGCCAACTCTGTCAACAAGATCTAAAAGAAGCGGTTTGGAGAACGACGGATTTTAGTTTGCAGTATTTGCTAAGATCGCAACAACTGATTCATCCAAGAACGGTGATGACCCGAAATTGGTTTTTACAAGAGGTAATCTCTCCCACATGACAGAACAACTCATCTCGACCGATCTGACCACCGATCGCCCTGACCCAGAAATTCTCTCTACACCAGAGTTCGTCATCGATCGCAATGACCCGCTTTTTAAGATGGCTTGGCTTGCAGCCGAGGCGGCGGACGATCGGAAAGGCGGTGACATCGTGTTACTTCAGGTGGGTGTGGTGTCTTCCATTGCCGAATATTTCGTGATTGTCACCGGGTACTCCCGCGTCCAGGTGCGCGCCATCACCAACTCTGTCGAAGACAAAATCAGCAATACCCTAAGCCGTGAGCCGTTGCGGAGTGCGGGCGGTGCAGAGGGAGTTTGGTCTTGTCTGGACTACGGCGACGTTGTTGTGCACATCCAAATGCCAGATACCCGCGACTTTTACGGTCTAGAAGCGTTCTGGGGGCATGCACCCAAAGCTGTTTTTGTCCCAGAGATTCCCGCGTAGTCTAAAGTTTCAAAGTCCCTCTCCCAAGAAGGGAGAGGGATTTAGGGTGAGGGTCTCCGGGGTCTACGCCAACAATTTCGCAAGCTGCACCCCGATCGCCCCCTTATCAAAAATCCGTAGGCATTCCGATCGCAGATATTTCGCGTCAGTCCGTTGATCCCCGCCTTTTAGCATCTCGATCGTCGCCATCGCCACCTCATCTGGGTCACGGTGCGGCACTCGCCAGCCCAACCTGCCATCCTGCAACGGTTCCGCCGATCCATCTGCATCGCCCGACAGCACCGGAACCCCGCAGGCCATCGCCTCCAGATACACAATCCCGAAGCCTTCTTGAGACGGCATCACGTAGGCATCGGCCAAGTTATAGTGAGCCACCAAATCTTTCGTCGCCACAAACCCAGCAAAAATCACGCGATCGGCCACACCTAGCTCCTCCGCCAATGCCGCTAATCTCGGTTGGTCATCCCCTCGCCCCAAGACCAAATATTTCACCTCTGGCAACGATCGTAAAATCTCCGGCAATGCCCGAATCGTCACATCGACCCCTTTGTAACGATCGCCCGACCATAGCCTTGCCACAGTCATTAAAACTTTTGCGCCTTCTAAATCATATTGCTTGACGAGATCCTGATTTTTAGGCTGCGGCTGAAACACTTGACCATCGACCGCGCAGTAAAGAAACTCAACTTTCTGGGGTTGGATCCCGTTGGACTCGCAGAGCCGATCGCGAGAATAACGGCTAATGGTCCAAATCTTCGCACTAGCCCGTAACGCTTGCTGCTGAGATCGGCCTAAGGGCTGCCAGACCTCTTTTCCGTAGGTCAACACCGTAAACGGAATCCCCAGTGGCTGACAAATCGCCCGAACCATCGGTGCAAGATTAATATGTCCGCAATACAAATGGCTAGGTTTCGATCGCACCACATAGGCGAACAACGCAGCAATTAACTTCAGACGCCCCATTTGGGGTGATGGATGTTTAAAAAAATGAAACTTGAGATTAGGAGCGGTGAAGGGATTGGGAGTTTCAGCAGCATCTCTCAGCAAAAAAATGTCTGCAATCGGGGTTTGCTCCTTCCCGTGCTGCCCTCTTGCCAACCCTCTTGCCAAAGCGATCGGCATCGCCCTCAAAAGGTCGCCCACATAGGACTGAATGCCCCCTTCACAGGACAAAATCTCTAAAAAAACAAATGCAATGTGAGCCATAGAAATTTTTGGGAGCGATGGGGCGAAATTGCGTTATGTGCATCCCGATCGCTCCTCCATCATGCCCAAAATCCCTACTGTGCTATCTCGGCTTTAGGCGCGCGTGCAGCTTTAATCATCCGAACCAAGGTGGTATGAGCATCTTCAGAATGCTCTAAGGTATGGTCAAAGGTCACGCGCAGAGGCACAGATGCGCCATTGACTTCAGCGCTTAGATCCATCCCCAACGGATCGATCGCCACCATGGTCGCCGCATTGGCCTCGGGGGTTTGGCCGTAGACCGTGGCATAGAGCAAGACCGCCTCTGCATGGTCATCATTCATGTGAGCGCAGATGCGGTTGCTCACTGCGGGCGTAATAGGATCAGCAGCCATTAGCAAAACTCCGTATGTTAAATCGATAAAATCATTCGAACTCCCCTAGTCTACCAAAAGCGATAAATACTCTGCCGCAAATTTCAACAAAATCTCAGCATGGGGCGGGCCGATCGGACGGACTTGATTAGCTTTCACCGAAAACCGATCGCCCCGCTGTAACTCTTCAACCGTCACTAGGTCAAAATCCCAACCCTCACTTAAAATCAATTCTGACAATGGAACTGTTAATGGCGCATGGAACACATGACGAATCACTTTTTCATTTTCACTAATCATAAAAAACGTCGGTGACGGCATTGCATAATTAATTTCCTCCATCACTTCCCGCACGACAGCAGTTTCAGGGGTCTCCCCGGCTTCTATATGTCCTCCAAAAAAGCCCCAAAAACCTGGATACCAAATATTTGGAATATTGTCCCGCAACTGCATCAAGAACTTTCCATCCTGATGCAAGATTGCGATCGCTACGGCCACTTTTTCTCCAGTTTTATCTGCTTCAGGCATATGCTCAATCTCAGACATCACTCAAACTCCAAACTCTAAACAGCAGCGCAAATGCATGAGAAATTTCAACGAGAATTTTCACTAGAGACCCATAAACTTATACGATCGTAGGCCGAAGCTCACGATCGTATAAGCTAACGTATAGCTAACCTACTGAAAATTAATACTTCTCAGCATTTACACAAAATTTACTCCACGGTTTAGGCCATTAACCGAAGCCCAACTAACAGAAGCTAGCACCTCAGACCCAGCTTGAATCAACGTTCCACCATTAACAGCCGTAAAGCTTAAGTCTCCAAAACTCAAACCCGCTGATAGTGAAAACTTCGTGCGTCCAGCCTGGAAGTTGTTGATAACATCGCGTCCGTTACCCCGTTTGAGGTCGATCGTATCGATGCCACCGTTGAGCCAAATGATATCATCTCCAGCGCCAGAATCTATGATGTTTTGGCCCGATCCAATGTAAATGCGATCGTTGCCACTGCCGCCAAAGAAGCGATCGTTGCCACCGTTGCCGTAGAGAATGTCATCGCCATCCCCGCCGTCGAAGTAGTCATTGCCCGATCCCCCATAAAGCTGATCATTACCTCGTCCAGCAATAAAGAAATCATTGCCGCCGTTGCCATACAGACGATCGTTATCGTCGCCGCCATCTAGGTAATCAGCTTGTCCGCTGCCATACAATCCATCATTACCTCGGCCACCGAACTGAATACTTTCGCCACCATTGCTGTAGAGATTATCGTCGCCATCTAAGCCATAGAAGACGCGGTTTTTTCCATCGCCGTAGAGGTTGTCGTTTCGATTGGTGCCGACAATGGTATTGACTGCACGATCAATTGACAGACGCGCGATCGTCGGGTCATGGTCCGTCACTGGATTCGCAAACTCTGCATTGATATGCACGATGTCTACTTCAGCATTCTTCAATGCGTTGCTCACTAAAATGTGATCCAGCATCTGTGAATTGCCTTGGAAGACGTAGGTGTACTGGTCAGAGGCGGGGAGCTTGGTCGCAGCGAGGTTGGTGAGGACTGTGCCAGACAGCGTTGCCAGCGGCGATGAGAATTGAAAATCATTCAAATCACCGACAACCATTACATTGCTGTTCGCATCTTTTTTGAGCAATCCAGTAACGTATTGATTGACGATCGTAGCTTGGGCTAGACGCTGGGCTTCACTACTTAAAATAGGAGGCTGATTGGGACCAAACAGGGACTGGTCGCCGCCTTTGGAATTAAAGTGATTATTGACAATGGTAACGGATTGACCATTGAAAATAAATTCACCCACCAGCGGCTTGCGGCTATTGGCAAAGGCATCGCCATCAGCCAGATTATTATCGGTAAGGCGAGTCAAGGATCCTTCGCGGAAATTCACTCGATCGGGATTGAATAAGAATCCAGGACGAATGTTTCCACCAGGTTGTCCACCATCTTGCCCGTAAATTGGGGCTAGATCGCGATATTCGTAGCGAGGTCCGCCTGCTGCTACGATCGCATTGATCAAGGTTTGGGCAGTGAGGGAGGCATCGACGACGACGCTGATTTCGGCTCCATCGTTATCTTGGATTTCCTGCAAGGCTACGATGTCTGGTGCTTTTAGATTGTTGACAATTTGCTGGGCGATCGTCGTAAACCGTCCCGTCGCAATGTCGTCATCTACGTTGCTTGCGGACCTCCCGGTCACCTTAGCAATGTCTTCTTTTTTCGGATCAAGGTTTTCGACGTTGAAGGTCGCAACTGTGAGTTGGTTTGTTGTGCCTATCAGCGATGTGATTTCTGCTTTTATTGTTCCAGATTTCACGCTGAATGGCGTTGTTGCCAATAATTCATAGTTGTTAAAGTTGTAATCTAATACTCCCGTAACGGACGTGATTTGATCTCCTACATTTGCATTGGGCGATCGGTTGCTGCCTAGCAGGTCGTCATCGATTTGAATACGTTCTGGATTGAAATCATTTCGGCTAATCGTAATGCCACCGCGATCGTTGATTCCTGTGGCATTTTTACCACTATCACCCACAACCCAGATTTCTCCAAACTCATTTGTCGCACCGACAACCTGGGCGTTATTAACCTGTAATCGCATCCCTTCTAAACTTTCATAGAAATCAATGCCATTACTGCTTGGATTAAATACTGTTCCAGCGTTTTCGACATTGCCATTCAAAGCGTTGCCGGAAATGACCTGATTCGGGACCGATCGACCACCTTGTCCTAAAATCGTAGCCGTAGGCAACGCATTGCCACTGGAGAGAACTCTGAAGGTGGCAGCGGGACGACCTGCACCGCCGATTTGTGTAGTAGTGAGGTTTCCAGCGTTATTGCCGGGGCGGAATTCACCCACTGTTCCACTGGTTAACACCGAGTCTCCAACCGTCACTTGAGGCCGGGAACTGGTGAAGACAAAGATGCCTTCTGAGGTCGCATCATTGGCATCGGGGTTTGGGTCTTGCAGATAAAATCCATTCGATCGGACAGCGGTGACAATTCCCGATACATTCGTAACCGTTTTGCCCTCGAAGGCCGATCGATGCGCAGTTCCTTGAATGTCGCTAATCCGCGTGGGGGGCGTGAATTCAAAAATTGCAGTGGTAAAGCTCAATTCATTCGTGACGACTAATAGCGATTTACCATTGGGGCTTTGGTCGCTGGAAATAAATGTAATCCCTTCGGGGCTGATGTCGCCAGGAGTCATGACGTATTCAACGAAGACAGGCTTAGTCGGGTTGGTGACTTCGTAGACCATGACACCGCCACCCGCACGTTCTAGGCCGATGAAGGCATAGGTCCGATCGCCCACTTTGCCTAAAGTCAATCCTTCCGGTTCAGGCCCTTTGTTGTCGCTGCGAGTATCCACTCTGGTGGCGTCGCCGCTGTCTGCATTAAAGAAGGTGGGAGTGGCTGCGGCGGTGATGCGTTCTAGTTGGCTTCCGCTATCAAACACCAAATTGCCCTGCGCATCCCGCACTGAAAACGATCGTGCGCCGAAGGTCTCAATCCGATCGAAGTCGCCATCTTTATCGGTGTCGCCCGATGCAGTCGTGACGGTTAAGCGTCCTAGGTTTGCATCAGCTTTGAGCGTTGTGCCCGTTGGGAACTTGGTGGCATCTAGCTTGTAGTCTCTGCTGCCGACTCGGAGTTCTTCATTGTAGCCTGTGTAATCACGAGCATCTCCTTCATTTGCCGTGAGGATGTAAGTTTGACCATTGGCCACGAGGGAGGCAATTGCATCGGGTTGATATAAACCAAATACAGGCTGATTGCTAATCTTAATTCCACCGTCTCGATCGCTAGGGTCTAAACCATTTGCACCTTTGAATTCAATCAGGCCTAATTTTGTTACCACTTCTGTGGGTCCGGGCGTGAGTTTTCCATCGCCCAAGACAGCACTCAACGCGACCCCAAAATCGTTGTCATTAATGACTGCGATCGTGTTTTTATCGACCAGCGCTAAGCCTTCTAATTTTTCAACGCCTGTGTAACCGATCGCTGCGGCATTGGTCACGAGACGCTTAGTGACGGGCGTGACCGAACCGCCATTGGGAAGCGTAAGTTGCTCGTAGGTCTGGCCAGCGGGCAATACGGCTTTCTGAAGATTTGTGGCACCAGAAAGATCGATTTCATAAATGAGTTTGTTAGAGTCGGCGGTTCCACGATCGTCGCGTTCGACCACCAGAAATTTGCCATTACCTAACGAAACAGCATCCCCAATTTTGTCCGTGCGGGAGGTTCCGGAAGCGCTGATACTATCCAAAACATAACCATATTCAGCCGTGACCGTTTTTGTGGTGATATCAAACTCGACAATGCGGAGATTTCGAGAGGCGCGGGATGTCGCATCACCTGCACTATCCGGATTGTCTAATGCACTTTGAATAAAGGCATAGAGCTTATTCCCCTCTAATGCAACGCCTTCGAAGCCACGATTAGCGCGACGCTGGGCGTAGACTTCGGGCAATGCTGGAGTTCCAAAACTACCATCGCCTGTGGCCGTGCCTTTGGGAATAATCCGATCGATTAATTGACCCTTAGCATCAAAGTGATAAATCGCTGGACGGTATTCATCAACCATCCAAAACGTGCCATCTTTAGCAACCACAATTCCTTCAAGATCCGCACCCAGTTTGTCATTGCTTAAGCGATTACCAAACAAATCAACAGGGACTTCATCGCTGTACGCTAAACCAGAGGCTGAAGCTTGGAGGTTCGGCAAGCCTGTTAACGCTTTGCCTTTATTGTCTGTCAATCCAATGCGTTGAGTAATCGTAAGTTTACCCGTCGCCTTATCGAGTTCAAAACGCACGAGTTCTGGCTGGAACTGTGGTAAGACAAATGGACGTTCACTTCCCGCAACATCTTTCAACAGGTCTACGGGTTCGCCATTCGGTCCACGATCGGTATGGGTAATAAATTTCAAATTTCCATTAGCCGCCGTACCTTCATAGAATAGGCCAGAAAAACCACCCAATTTAATAGATTGGGGCGTGACCGTTTGGGCTGAATTCGTGGGATTGACACCTGCGGTCTGTCCAATCGAGGGTAAATCCGAAAACGTATAGTTCGTAATCGTCGGTGTTCCCTGACTAAAATCTTTTAATCCTAGGGATTTGATATCAGTCACTTTACCGCTGATGAGGTCAACTGTAGCGATCGCGTTATTTTCCTGTAGCGATACCCAAGCCGTTTTATTATCCGCAGAGACGGTGATATATTCCGGTTCTAAATCCTGTGCAACGCTAGCATTTGGCCCGTAGATTCTGACTCCCTTTGCTCGCAAATCTTCGATCGCACTATTAAACCCTTCAAATCCTGCCGTCCTTACCGTTGCTGCCGCTACACCTTTTGAAAGGTCAATCAAACTAATCGATCCCACTGGGTCAACTGAATTCGCTTGCCTGTAGCTGTTGGGTTCACCTTCATTCGCTACTAAAACGGTCTTCCCATCCGGCGAGAACGTG
>JANMIS010001053.1:0-1808 GCA_031375925.1 Synechococcales cyanobacterium OTE_70_concoct_197_sub | reverse complement strand
CAGAACATCGGCTACAATCGAACGGTCAAGCTACATACACAAGGGATGGGCAGTGTTGCCGCGAGCGAAACCATCGCGTTAATGGACAATGGTCTGGTCCCTTTGAATGACACTGCATCGGATGCAAACCTATTTAGCCAGATCGACAGCATCGAAGCAAAGCTACGTATCGTGCGAAAAATCGCGAGCAAGCAAGCAGCAAAGCAGAAACAAGAGGCCGACTCCATTGCAGAGGGGCGATTGGAGACGCGTATTCGAACACAGTTTCACGACAAGCTCGCACAGCAAATCGGCGAAGCCAATCAGAAAATCCAAAATCCGGATCTATCCGTTTTGGCCCGCCTAGGCCTGGATCGTCCCAAACGTACCACCTGGAGTTCGCCACAGTACTTAGCGTTGCTTTGGAAACTGCAGGGGCAGACCCAACTCGCTGCACCAGCATCGTGCCCGTTGGTGGTGGAACCGAATGGCGTAACAGTTCAATTACATGAGTCGGTTATTACCAACCTGCTCGACCCTGTCCTTGCAGGCCGAACGTTGCGAAGTACTGAATTGGAGACGTTAGCGCCCCAATTTGGCGGCGTCATTGGCAAAGGCTTGATCAAGCAAAAAGATGAAAAGCCATGGGCCATTACTATGGCGCTTTTTCATCCAGTCGAGGTCCAACTCGATGACTCGTTGGTAACGTTTCGCATTCGAACCAATCGACTCGATAGCGGTGATCAAGGGGTGGACAAAGCAGCGTCGATCGAGGCTGCCTACAAGATCGTTCTCATGGATGGTGCGATTCAATTAGAACGCCAGGGGGACGTCAAGATTGTATTCGCTGAACAACGCGGTTCACGTGCAGCGACCATGCGAGGCGCACTCAAAAAGATATTTGACGAGGTGTTCAAGCAGAAATTGCTCGATGAGCCTATTCGAATTAGCGACCGGTTGCCTGCCGATCTGAAACTCACATTGAGCTCGATCCAGGTGGATGACGGATGGATTCAAGCACATTTGCGATAGGCTGTGCCATTTTTTGGTGGGGCAAAACCCTGTAATGCCAGTTGGGCATGGAGAAGATATTAACCTCCCTCCGCCGCCCAACTCGGTCGTCTTTTTTCAATAAAGGCGGCCAGCCCTTCCTGTGCCTCGGAACTGTGACGCGCGCCGAGGTGAGCTTCAAGCATGCGTTGGGTCGAAACCGAATCGTTGGCAACGTAGGCTTTGTTCAACAGCTGTTTGGTCACTTCGATCGTTTTTGGGCCACCCGCTAATACGCCCAACGCCATCTTGATGGCTTCCTCCAAAAGGTCGTTACGATCCACGACACTTTGAAGTAGCCCAATCTGTTGTGCGCGGGCTGCATCGATAGGTTTTCCGACCAGGAATAGTTCACGCAAATCCCCCTCTCGAATCTTGGGGCTCAATACGGCGCAGATGAGGGCGGGTAGCAGCCCGCGTTGCGCCTCAGGAAAACCGACCATTAGATCGGTGGTTCCCATGGCGATGTCGCAGGATGCCATCAGTCCTGCGCCACCCGCATAGGCCCCTCCGTGAGCGGCAGCAATCGTGACCAGTCGGGTCGTTCGCATCAGTTGCAAAGCCCTTGCAACGCACTCCGCAGACTGTTGAACGATTTCGGGGTTCGCTGCTTCCGCCAAATCTAAACCGGAGCAGAAGACCGGGCCAGCACCGCGAACGATCAAGACGCGATTCGATGGGTCTGCGGCTAACTTTTCGACTTGATCACACAGTTGGCTCAACAAGTCTATGCAGAGCGCGTTTCGGCGCTCAGGGCGATTCAACGTCGCCAGGGCAAG
>JANMIS010001044.1:0-10577 GCA_031375925.1 Synechococcales cyanobacterium OTE_70_concoct_197_sub | reverse complement strand
TCAGAGTTTCCGGGGTTTTTGTTTTGGCGCTTAAAACCATTTCCCAATTATTCAGGATTTTTCCATGAAAGACGCTAAGCTCACCCTCAAACGCACGCCTGATCATCAAAGCATCATCCAAATCAATGACCAAGTTGCGATTGGAGGCCGGGATATCATCGTCATCGGCGGACCCTGCGCTGTCGAAAACCAGGCCCAACTAGAGACGATCGCATCTCACCTGCAAGGCAGCATCCAAGCATTGCGGGGAGGCGTATACAAGCCTCGGACTTCGCCCTATAGCTTCCAAGGGGTTGGCGACTCGGGACTAGAAACCGTGACGGCAGTGCGCTCTAGGACCGGGATGCCCTTCGTTACCGAAGTCATGGCCATCTCGCAAATCGACGGCATGGTGGCAGCGGGCGTGGACATGCTCCAAGTCGGCAGTCGCAACATGCAAAACTTCGACTTGCTCAAAGCCCTCGGCGAGACTCAAACGCCGATTTTGCTTAAACGCGGGCTGTCAGCAACTTTAGAAGAATTCATCATGGCGGCGGAATACATCATGGCCCACGGCAATCCCAATGTGGTGCTTTGTGAACGCGGGATTCGTAGCTTCGATTCTTACACGCGAAATGTTTTGGATTTGGGGGTTGTGGTGGCGTTGAAACAACTGACCCATTTGCCTGTGATTGTGGATCCGAGCCATGCAGCGGGACGTAGGGAATTAATTGCGGGATTGTCGAGAGCGTCGATCGCCTGCGGGGCCGATGGACTCATCATTGAATGCCATCCTGAACCAGACAAGGCGATTTCCGATGCTCAGCAAACGCTCTCTCTGCCGGAAATGAAAGCGTTGGTCGAAAGTTTGGAACCCATTGCTTTGGGAGTGGGCCGATCGATGCCTAAAGCTTCAATGATGCCAATCCCAAAGGAACTCGTTACTAGATGATCATTCCGTCAGGGATGATGGCATTTTTCACGACGACGACGATGCCGTTACGAATGATGAATCCGAGGTTTTCCCGATCGGCATCTTCAACACGGTCTTTGTTGACGATTTGGACATCGCGGCCAATATGGGCGTTTTTGTCGATGATGGCTCGGCGAATGGTCGTATTTTTGCCAATGCCGATCGGTACGTACTCTTTGGTGTTGGCATCTGCGACATTTTGATAATAATCCGCGCCCATTAGCAGACTATCTTCAATGATGCAGCCTTCCTCAACCCGGCTCCGTACCCCTAGCACCGAGTGATGAATTCGGCACTGTTTTAAGATACAGCCTTCGCCGACGATCGATTCGGTGACTTGTGCATCGAGGAACTTACTGGGCGGCAAGAAGCGATGACGGGTATATATGGGAGCATCTTCTTCGTAGAAGCTAAAAGCTGGAGCAGGCTGATGGGTAAGGGCTAGGTTGGCATCGTAGAAGGATTCGATCGTTCCGATGTCTTCCCAGTAGCCTTTGAAGAGATACGCCTGAATGTTGTTTTCCTTTGCGGCGTTAGGGATGATTTCTTTGCCGAAGTCGGTGTAGTCCGGATTTTGGCGAAGGAGCTTGATCAGAGCTTCTTTTTTGAAGACGTAGATCCCCATGGACGCAATGTAGGGTGAGGCTTTGGCTTCTTCTGCATTCAGACCCAAGATTGTCGTGTCCACCTGCATCGCGGCGAGGGCATCGCCTTTGGGTTTTTCACAGAAGTCGATGACCCGGCCAGAAGCGTCAATCTTCATCAAGCCGAAGTCAGAAGCGCGTTTTTCGTCCATGGGCACGACGGACAGGGTGATGTCGGCTCCGGTTTCACGGTGGCGCTCGACAAATTTCCGGTAGTCCATGCGGTAGAGGTGGTCGCCTGAGAGGATGACGTACTCATCGACATCCCACTCTTGCAGCATCCAAATGTACTGACGGACGGCATCCGCTGTCCCTTGGAACCAGTCTGGGTTTTCAGGGGTTTGTTGGGCGGCGAGGACTTCGACGAAGCTGTCGTTAGCGCCCATGCCGTTGCCATTGTAGGTGCGCGAGATGTGGCGGTTCAGGGAGGCGGAGTTGAACTGGGTCAGCACATAGATCTTGTAGATCTCGGAGTTGATGCAGTTACTCACTGGAATATCGATGAGTCGATATTTTCCTGCAAGGGGAACAGCGGGTTTTGCCCGTCGCTTGGTCAGAGGGTAAAGCCTTGTGCCTGCACCGCCACCCAGAATGATTCCTAAAACTCTTTTCACAACGCGCAACCTCTTGCCGATTTTGATGCTGAATGATTAATCAACTTGAATACTAGTTTGAGTGTACAGGGATCACTGTGCAAGAGGTATGAACTACATTTATGAGAATTGTTGGAGTTTGGCGGAGTGCCCACATCAATAGATGGATGATCTGGGAGAATCTTCAGGGTCCCTCTGAAGCTATTTCGGGGTCTTCGAGTTCTTGCTTTTCGCGCTTGAGTTCTGCTTCTAGGGCCTGAAGCTGTTCTCGGCGGGCTTCTAGTTCGAGGGCGCGCCGGTCGAGTTCTTGGCTTTGTAAGGTGAGGGACTGCCGCCATTGCTCGGCCCGCTCTGTTTCTTGATGCAAAAATTCTGGGGTCACGCCCAAGGAAAGGTAGGTTTTAATCACGTTCAAAAGCCAAGGTTTGGCATCGTCAACTTGAATTACTTCCTGCCGATCGCTCAAGGCAATCAAGACCCAACTGTTTGGAAAGTACGCCGCTGCCCGATCGCTTTTCACGATCGAGCGAGCCGTCACAAGGTCCCACATGTCATCAGATGACTGAGCGGCGATGAGCAGAAAAGAGGAGGAAGGCTTGCCCGCTGGGGCGAGATCTTCGTCTGTATAGACCTGAGCTAGGTAACGCATTCCGATCGCTCGCCAGTTAAATGAAGTTTACAGATTTTGCTCTAAAGCATTGAAAGTCTAGCTTGAATCAGTTCAGCTTGCTTCTCAGCTTCTGCTAAAGCATTTTTCGCGCCTTGAACCACATCTTCCGGAGCCTGCGCTACAAATTTTTGGTTGCTGAGGCGACCTCGGACATTTTGAGCTTCGTTCTGGGCACGGGTTAGGTCTTTTTCGAGTTTGGCTTTAAGGGCGGTGATGTCTACGAGGCCATCAAGGGGGATTAGGACTTGGACTGTGCCGACGACACCTGCGAAGGTTTGACGATCGGCGACTGGCTCTGGGGTTTCAGGTGATGGGGCGATCGGGATAGTCGGGGTTTCAACCGCTGAAACCGCTTCTCCGAAGAGATCGGTCTTCAGTTGCTTGAGTTTGCTGAAGGTTCGTTGACGGTCCGTGCCTTTCAACAGATTATCCTTAACGAAGAAAATCATGTAGAAGAATCCAATGTCTTCCAGAACATCAGAGACCAAGGAGACCCGGTGAACCGCTTCAAATGCTGCTCTCGCAATGCTGAGGGCCAAAACTGTCACGGTTAGTCCCCACAGGGTGATGGCAAATTTTTGGTAGTTGGCTAGGTAGTCAAGCAAATCAGCGATCAGGTCTTGAAGGTCGAGTTTTTCAAGCCAGGTCCGATCGGCCCAGGATTTGCGATCGGCTATTTTTTCAGCGATCGAGTCAGGTTTTGCCGCAGTCGTTGCTTTAGGATTGGTGATGGAGAGCGTTTTTACACGGGCTAGGTTTTGAATGTAAATTTGACCATTGTTGAGAATGGTACGTTCACGATCGTTTTCCGATTGCAACAGGGCTTCGATTTTTTCACCGGGTTTGATTCCCGCTTCAGTCCGAAGATTGCGAATCGTCCGAATGGTGCCGATTAACAATTCAAACTGCGATTCTAAATCTGCGTCGATCAATTTTGGATTTGACTCTGGATAAGATTCCAATGCAAGGCTAATTTTGCCCGTTGCTTCCTTTTGCACAACCGTATGCCAAATCTCTTCGGTGATGTGGGGCATGAAGGGATGCAGGAGTTTTAGCGTACCTTCTAGGACTAGCGCTAGGGTTTGCTGAGCAACGAGTTTTGACGCAGCATCTTCGCCTTGGAGACGGTATTTGACCAGTTCAATGTACAGGTCGCAGAAATCACCCCAAATAAATTCGTAAAGCTGTTTTGCACCTTCGCCTAGGGAGAACTGATCAAGGTTGTCTCTGAGGGATTGGGTGACTTGGTGATAGCGGGACAGAATCCACCGATCGCACAGTTCCAATTTTGCAATATCCGGCGCACCCAATTGTTCTGGAGTCTTGCCTTCCAGATTCATCAATACAAACCTTGAGGCGTTCCAGAGTTTGTTAGTAAAATTCCGCGACGCTTCGACTGATTCAGAGAGTGAATTATCTTTGCTTCCGGGTGCGGGTGGTTTGGGTTCTGTTCCTGCGGCGCGATCTTTGAGGCGTTGGTTATAGAGTTTGCGATTGAGTTGCAGGCTAACGTCTTGGCCCGCTCCAGCCACTTCACGAATCAAGGTATAGCGCAACGCATCGGTACTGTATTCGTCAATTAAAACCAGCGGGTCTACGCCATTGTTTTTTGACTTAGACATTTTCGCGCCCGTTTCATCGCGAACGAGTCCGTGAATGTAGACATTTTTAAAAGGCATTTCTCCAGTCAGATGCCCTGCCATCATGGTCATTCGGGCAACCCAGAAGAAAATAATGTCAAATCCTGTGACCAATGTACTCGTCGGATAATAAGCTGCAAAATCTTCCGTTGCTTCGGGCCAGCCCAAAGTCGAGAACGGCCATAATCCTGATGAAAACCAGGTATCCAATACATCAGGATCCTGTTCGAGCTTAACGTCTTTCCCAAATTGTTCTTTGGCTAGTTTTGCGGCTTCATCAGCATCCTTCGCCACAAAAAACGGCGTGGAATCATTAATCACTCCGCCCGTTTCATCCACAGCATACCAAGCGGGAATCTGATGTCCCCACCATAGCTGCCGCGAAATGCACCAGTCCCGCAGATTCACGAGCCAATCGCGATAGACTTTTTTCCACCGATCGGGCACATACTCGGGCGAATTATTTTCATCTAGTTCCGCCAACGCCTTCGCCGCCATCGGTTTGGTATTGACAAACCACTGTGTAGACAGCAGTGGCTCCACGGGAACTCCGCCGCGCTCACTGTAGGGAATAGTAGTTTTGTAGGGTTCTATCTTCACCAAGAACCCGAGTTTATCTAGTGCCGCAACCACTTGTTTCCGCGCTTCAAATCGATCGACCCCTTCAAACTCGCCCGCATTCTCATTCATGGTGCCGTCTTTGTTCATTACATTAATGAACGGCAGATTTTGGCGCTTGCCCATCTCGAAGTCGTTGGTGTCGTGGGCGGGGGTAATCTTCACGCAGCCCGTCCCAAAGCTGGCATCGACGTAATCATCCGCAACGATCGGAATCTCCCGGTTCACTAAGGGCAACAGCACGGTTTTGCCGACGAGTTCTTTGTAGCGATCGTCTGTCGGATTCACTGCCACCGCCGTATCCCCCAGCATGGTTTCAGGTCGGGTGGTCGCGACTTCGATGAAGCCTGTGCCGATCGTTAACGGATATCTGAAGTGCCAAAGATTGCCATCAATTTCGCGGTTGTCCACTTCCAAGTCAGAAACGGCGGATTGGCTAGCGGGACACCAGTTCACCAGATAATTCCCGCGATAAATTAACCCTTCTTTATGCAGCCGAACGAAGGCTTCAAGCACCGATTTGGAAACATTATCGTCCAGCGTGAAGCGTTCACGGGACCAGTCTGCGGAGAGTCCGAGGCGGCGCAGTTGATTGGTAATCACGCCGCCGGATTCTCTTTTCCAGGCCCAGGTGCGATCGAGGAAGGCTTTGCGTCCTAGGTCTTCGCGGGTTTTGCCTTCAGCTTTGAGTTGTTTTTCAATGATGGTCTGGACGGCGATGCTGGCATGGTCGGTGCCGGGGAGACAAAGGGTGTTTTTGCCCAGCATTCGTTGGTAACGGACGATCGTGTCGATGAGTGCCGTGTTGAAAGCGTGCCCCATGTGCAGACTTCCGGTGACGTTGGGCGGCGGGGTAACGACGGCGTAACGATCGCCCTTTGCGTTCGCCTCGGCCTTAAAGACTTCGTTTTCTTCCCAGAATTTTTGCCACTTGGTTTCGGTGGTCTTGGCTTCGTACTGGCTGGGAAGGTTGGTGAGAGTCATGGGGACTTGGGGCTTTGTGGGGCTTGTACACAATCAAGGTATCTATGATAGCGGTTTTTGGGGCGATGGCGGGCGCTTCGTGGGCTATGTTAAATTGTGGATATATTTGCGATCGAGGCATCGAAGCATACGTAGCCGATCGATGGTGAAACATTTATCAATCAAATTTTGGAACGCTTTCAGGTTGCCGACCGCTCATGAGTCTCCATGTTATAACCATTAGCGCGATCGGCTAAACTGTAGAAATAATCCGTCCACGTCACCCATCATCGGAACTATGACTATTATGCTTAAGCCTCAACATGAGGCATTCATTGAATCGCAACTTACCACTGGACAGTTTCATGATCCAGACGAGGTGATTGAAATGGCATTTCGGTTGTTAGAGAAATCCAATGTGGATGCCGCTGAATGGGTGAAGTCAGTTCGAGAAAAGGTGACGATCGCACGAGCAGAAGTGGTGCGAGGGGAAGCATTAGATGGCCCGACTGTAGTTAATGAGATTCTCGATCGATTCCGTCAGGCGAAAGAAGCACGCTCATGAACCGCCTCTATTCAATTGCACCATCAGCCAGTCGAGATTTACAGAATATTGCTGACTATTTTGTCACTCGCAATGTTGAAGCGGGAGAACGACTTTTTCAAGAGTTTGATCGGAAGTGTCGCAACTTGGTCCAGTTTCCGCACATTGGGCGCAGTTATGATTATATTTTACCGAATTTGCGTGGGATTCCATTGCGTGGCTACATCATCTTGTATGAAGTTACAGACGAAAGCGTAACGATTCTCCACGTTGTTCATGGCCAGCAGGATTTGAAGACATTGTTGAGAAATGAGCCTGAGTAGCCGATCGTCCGAAGGTGTCGATCGGATTCATCAATAACTTTAAAAAGATTCAGCCATTTGGCTTAGTCGAGAATGATTTTGGGAGTGCTAAGTTTGAACAACTTTCTGCCATTTTATCATTTGTGCTAAATCCAAAATTATGATGAACCGATACTTTGTTCTTTTGCTATTGCCGATCGTCTTGTTTGGATGCAGTACTAAATCTAAACCCCAACAACAGAGTCTTGCACCTGCTGAAACCTCTGTATCTGATGATTCACAAGTTTCGGAAGTTGAAAATAACGTGGATTCAAATAGCGAGAGTAATCCTGCACCGATCGCAACCATTCCCCGTAGAACATCCTACTCTCCACAACTCGTCAATAATTTTATGGGAGCCTGCATTCAAAATGGTTCAACCCAAACGAATTGCGGATGTACACTCAATACTTTTCAACAAAATTTCTCTGAGCCAGAATACATACGAATGGAGCAGCAATTCATTACAACAGGCAAACTCCCCGAATTTGTGATGCAAGAAATCAGAAATAATTGCAACAATTCTGGAATTCAAACTCCGATCGCCCGATCGCAACAAGAGCAAATTTTGAAGCTAGAAGCAAAATATAAAGATAGAGAAAGATTGAGTCAGCAAATATCACAGATGCAACAAAGGTCTCATGAAGCAAGCATAGAATCAATATCTCAGGGATCACAGGCAATATCTGACATGTCACGAATCTTTGCCGCCGGCTTGGCGAGAAGCTGGCAAACTCCGCAGGGAACACTAAGTGGTGCATTGGATACACCGAACCATCCTTGCGACTATCTCAATCAACGAGATTCTCAAGGGAAATATTGCGGCGATCGATCGGCTGTCATTAGACCTGGCGGGCGTTTCTAGCAGGGTCGTGCGGGGTCGATCGTACTTTTCAAAAGTGCATAAAGTGCGATTGCCCTCATCCCACAAAACCCATTACAATTGAGCTATCCGCATCCCAAAACAAGGCTGTCAACAATGCTCCAAACCGTAGAAGGCATTTATAGTAGTGGACAGATCGAACTAACGCAGCAACCTCAGAACGTCAGCGATCGATCGCAAGTCCTCGTCACCTTCCTCGATCCCACCAACTTGGACGGGACAAAGCTGCGACAATTGATCGACCAACTCGAAACGATCGCAGGACTTCAGCAAGGATTCCAAGAACTCAACGCGGGACAAGCTAGACCGATCGCAGATTTCATTCAAGACATGCAACAGAAATATGACATTTCAGGTTGAGATCACCCCGATCGCCCAAACCCAGATTGAGAAAGCTTATCAGTGGTATCGTAAATTGAACCCTGATTTTGCCGATCGTTGGTTTCGGAACTTGATGAATAAAATTGCTACCCTTCAGTTTCTGCCGAGACGAAGCGCTTTGGCCGTTGAGCATGAAATCTTTCCTGAAGAAGTTCGGCAACTTCTGCACGGTGACAGAAAAAATGTTTATCGAATTCTGTTTACGATTTGCGACGATACGGTGTCAATACTCTATGTCCGCCACAGCGCCCAAGCACCATTGACGAGAGAAGATATTGAAGAAAATTAAATTAATGGCGATCGTTTCCTAAAAATTAGAATGGTAATATCATCTGCCTAATCTCAGTCATCAATCTCAATATCGGCATATTTTGCGAAACTGCCCACAGCAGACGTTCCAAGACAAATGAGTGACAGGATGAGTCATTTGAGCGAGATATACTTCAGTGCTGGACGAGGAATTAGCGGAAAAAATGAGACATTTGAGCCTCCTTGCGACTGTTCTAATCAACGAGATTCTTAAGGGAACTGATTCTTAAGGGAACTATTGTGGCGATCGATCGGCTGTCGTCAGACCCGGTGGGCGTTTCTAGCAGGGGCGGGGGTGACGATCGTGCTTTCCAAAAGTGAGTAAAGTGCGATCGGCTACCGCTGTGCCTCCAACTGCACCATATCTTCCCGCAAAACATCATTGAGTAACTCACTCAAATCAACGCCCTGTAACTCAGCTTGAGCCGTAAAAAACTCTAAAATCTGATCGTCTAAATAAACAGGCATCGTAAATTTTGCATTGGGACGATAGAACTTCCCTCTAACTGCATTTGAAAAATCATATTCAGGCTTCATCATCAGGCTCCTTGATATTGATCAATTTCAGACCGAGTTGCTCGACGAGCCGAGATAATCCGAACATTCGCTTTTTCAGGATTAACCTCATCAAAAGTATGAACAACCAGCAGGTAAAGCCCTCGTCCGACTAAACCGACTGTAATCCATCGATCGTCCTCAAAGCTATGCTCGTCATCAAACGCCGTCATCATCGCTGGATCTTTGAAAACTTGCGATGCCTGTCGAAAACTGATGTCATGCTTAGTCTGGTTCGATCGTGCTTTATTTGGATCCCACTCAAAGACATACTCCATATTAGTAATATTAACTGATTGGCTGACAGATTGACCTAGAAGAAAACCAATCAACGAGATTCTCAAGGGAACTATTGCGGCGATCGATCGGCTGTCGTCAGACCCGGCGGGCGTTTCTAGCAGGGGCACGTTAGAATTGAATAAATTCAATGTTTTAGGAATTTGTCACGATGCAAACCATTACTTTCAATGGGGTATTAGAAACGATCGAAGCACTGTCGATCGAAGATCAGCTTGCACTACTTAAAGTCATGCAACATCGGCTGGTCGATTCTCGTAGAACCGAAATTGCAAACAATATCCTTAAAGCGAAAGTAGCTTATCAGGAGGGTAGTGTATTTCGTGGCACAGTGGATGAAGCGATCGCGGAGTTGAACAATTGAGGAGTATTACCTTTGACTCGTCCTTTAAGCGGGCATACAAATCACTGATCAGGAAACGCCCTGACCTTAAATTGAAAATCGAATCGATTCTGCATCTTTTAGCGACCGATGCTTTCGATCCGTCACTTCAAACCCATAAGCTCAAGGGTCAATTGGCAGGTTCATGGGCTTGCTCGGTTGAGTATGATTGCAGAATTGTGTTTGATTTTGTGAAATTCTCAAAGGACGGGGAGGAGGACATTCTTTTGATTGATATCGGGAGTCATGATGAAGTCTATTAAATTTAGTCAAGGCGATCGATCGGCGATCGTTAGACCCGGCGGGCGTTTCTAGCGGGGGCGGGTGTGGGACGATCGATCGACTTCAAAGGCCCGATCGCCTCCAATCAGCTAAAATGAAGAAGCTATGTGTAACCGCAATATTGACGATCATAGATTTATGACTGAACTCCTTCAACAGGCAATCGCACAAATCGAACTCCTTTCACCCGATCGACAAGATGCGATCGCTGTTAGCTTTCTATCGGAATTGAAAAATGAGCAGCAATGGGAAACGCGCATTTCGGAAACGACAGATGATCAGTGGGATCGAATGGCAGCAATGGTTCGCCAAGAGATCTTGATGGGGGAAGTTGTGCCGCTAGATGAAGTTTTTCCAGTATCACGATGAAATCCAGTGCAACTAAAACGTTTCGTAAGCGGTTGCTTCTTCTTCCTGGAACAGTACAAGAACAAGCTGCAAAAGCCTATCAACTTTGGAAAGAAGATCCTTATCATCCCATTCTCCAGTTCAAACGAGTCAACCAGCGACAACCCATTTACGC
>JANMIS010001010.1:0-6412 GCA_031375925.1 Synechococcales cyanobacterium OTE_70_concoct_197_sub | reverse complement strand
CGCTTGAGCAACTCGGCGAGGCTCAGGACCTCGTGCTCGGGGTTGCGCGCTTCATTAAAAGCGTTGGGCCGGGGGGAAGGATCGTTAAAATAGTTGTCTCGGCTGTTGGGGCGGCTAGAACTGTTCGTTCTAGCGGCGTTGCTGGAGTAGTCGTAGCCTCCACTGGGGGAGTTTCGATCGCCCCGAGTAGGTCGTCCACCTTTACGCGAACTTTCTTGGTTGTTCAGCACGGTGTCGAAAAATTCATTAAAATCTCGAATTTTGCTGAAGTCTTCTTCGGTTTCTTCGGGCTGCTGCATTCCGGGCTTGGTTTTGAAAAAGTCCCAAGCCTTGTTGACTCCCGCGAATCCCTTTTGCTTCCAAAAATTCCCAAATTTGTCATACTGCGCCCGCCGATCGGGGTCAGACAAGACTTCATAGGCTTCGTTGATATCCTTGAAGCGTTCCTCTGCGGCTTTATCCCCCGGATTCATATCGGGGTGATAGGTTCGAGCAAGGCGACGATAGGCCCGTTTGATTTCGTCGCCTTCAATGTCGCGTTCGACACCTAGAATTTCGTAGTAGTTGCGGAAGTTTTGCATGAGAAATCTGTCAAACAATTGAAGGGATCGAAGATTTGGAGAATATTACCAATCATCACCGTCCCAATTGTCATAGTTGTAGTTGGGCTTTTCACTGCGGGGCTTCCGATCGCGCGAAGCATCCCGATCGACAGGCTTTCTCACATCACGACCAACATCACGAGAGCGATCGACATAGCGATCGTCGGGCCGAGAATCGTAGCGATCGTCGTAACGGTCATCATTTCGATCAGACGGACGACTAGCTGGGCGATCATCGTAGCGATCGTCATACCTGTCGTAGCGATCGTCATTGCGATCTCGGTCGTTCGGACGCTGGTTTGAGCGATCGTCGTAAGCTTCTCGGCGCGGTTCCTGGCGGTTATAGTCAGGTGCCTTATATTCGCCGCTATTGCTCCCTCGATTGCCCGTAGACCAGTCATCAAAGGATGGGTTTCGACTGGGCGGTAAGGAGCCAGAATTTCCATAGCGTCCGGTTCCGTATTGATTGCCGTAGTTATAGGATCCTCCTCCAGAATTATAGGAGCCAGGATTATAGTCATAACCATCGCGACGATTGTTGTAGTCGTAATAGTCATCGTCGTCATCTAAGAAGAAGTCCTTGACTGCACTGAAGAAGCCGCCCTCCTTCTCGTATTCTTGGTTGCGATCGTAGACTTCGCGCTGAAGGTCAGAAATGGCATCTTTAAGGTCCGCCTCTGTGATGTCGATCAGCCGTTCGTCATTATCCCCAAGCGCTTGCCGAAGTCGTTGGTTTAGTGGCTCAATGCGCGATCGATAGGGTGCTACAAAGTTCATGCCGAAGTCCAAGGTCGCTTCCCGCATTTGGCGCTCAGCTTGAACCACCATGGCTTCCGCCCGGTTGCGTTTTTCGACCTTTTCGCGGCGAAGTCTGTCGCTGTCAGCATAAACCTCCGCATCGCGAATCATCATTTGCACTTCATCCGGACTCAAGGTTGAAGCGCCCTGAATCGTAATGCTCTGCTCGCGGCCTGTGGTGCGATCCATGGCCGTCACCTGCAAAATCCCGTTAGCGTCAATGTCCAGCGAAACCTGCACCTGCGGAATGCCACGGGGTGCAGGCGGAATGCCCATGAGTTTAAATTTACCTAGAGTTTTATTCCCGTTGGCCATTTCCCGTTCGCCTTGAACGACATTAACTTCCACAGAAGTCTGATTATCTTCAGAAGTTGAGAAGACATCCGATCGCCGCACGGGAATGGTGGTGTTGCGAGGAATCAGCTTTTTCATCAGGCCACCAATGGTTTCGAGTCCAATGGACACCGGAGTCACATCCAGCAGCAAAATATCTTTCAGCTCGCCCGCCAAAACCCCAGCTTGGACCGCCGCGCCGATCGCCACGACTTCATCAGGATTTACATTTTGATTGGGTTCGCGGCCTAGGATCGATCGAACGAGTTCCTGCACCATGGGCATCCTCGTCCCTCCGCCCACCAAGACGATTTCATCAATATCACGGGGCGTAAACCCCGCATCTCGCATCGCCTGCTTCACGGGAAGCCGCAACCGACTCACGAGTTCACTGCACAGCGCTTCAAACTGCGATCGGGTTAGGCGCGTCTCAATATGCTTCGGTCCGTCCTCCGTGGCGGTGATGAACGGCAGATTAATGTCAGTGACGTTCACACCAGAGAGTTCGATTTTGGCCTTCTCCGCCGCTTCAGTCAGCCGCTGGAGTGACTGCCGATCGCGCCGCAAGTCAATGCCTTCTGATTCTAAAAACTGCTCTGCTAGCCAGTTGACGATCGCCATGTCGAAGTCGCCGCCGCCGAGTTGAGTATCCCCACTCGTCGATCGCACCTCAAAAACGCCATCCCCCACTTCCAAAATAGAGACGTCAAACGTCCCGCCGCCCAAGTCGAAGACCAGCACCAGTTCACTCTGGCGACGATCGAGTCCATAGGCCAAAGATGCCGCTGTAGGTTCATTTAGGATCCGCTTCACGTCCAAGCCCGCAATCCTTCCAGCATCGCGGGTCGCCTGTCGCTGGGAGTCGTTGAAATAAGCCGGAACCGTGATCACCGCGCCCGTCACAGGTTCTCCCAAATAACGCCCCGCTTCTTCGGCAAGTTTTCGCAGGATCATGGCAGAGATTTCTTCTGGAGCAAAATCCCGCTCTAGGCGAGGACACTTGATTTTGATGTTGTTATTCTCGTCCCGACGCACCGTGTAGGGCACCTGCTTATCTTCAGGCATAAATTCGGTGTGTTTTAGACCGATGTAGCGCTTGACGTTGTAGAACGTATTCTGAGGATCCAGCACGGCTTGCCGACGAGCGAGTTGACCCACCAGCCGATCACCATCCTTGCTGATGCCAACCACCGAGGGTGTTGTGCGCATTCCTTCCGCATTGGCAATGACAACAGGCCTGCCCCCTTCCATGACAGCGACAACCGAGTTTGTGGTGCCCAGGTCGATCCCTACGACTCTTCCCATTGTGTGCGGTACTCCAGAACTGTGAACGATCGCGGTTTTTGATCTTGAAATTTGCTCTTAAGATCGATAGCGATCGAATCTTATTGTATCGTGCCAGTTGAAAGTGAGGCTCTTTTGACAGGAGTTTATCGATCTCTCTAGATTATTCAAGCATCGCCCAGTAGTCTTGTTTGTCAAACTATTCAGGTTCAATGCCTAACTCCCTTAACTTCGTCACCAGTTTTTCATTGCGTTGACGCTCAGTTTCAGCATGTTGGCGTTCAGTTTCAGCACGTTGATACTCAGTTTCAGCGCGTTGATACTCAGTTTCAGCGCGTTGACGCTCAGTTTCAGCACTTTCCTCTGGGGTCGGCACCAATATTCCATCCGCCGTGAAAAATCTTAGCGTCTTTTTGTAAATGCCTAAAAATAGCCCTAACTGCTGACTCCATAGATGACCCAGATCGTTTGGCTGAAGTTCTTCGTACTGACCGTCCAGCAGATGAAATCCCCTAAATTCATAGCTAGCTGGGTCAAACCAAAAATAGTCTGGAGTGCGAAAGACATTGGCATACAGCGTTTTTTTATCCCCTCGATCGGTCTTCGCCGTCGAAGCAGACAAGAGTTCGATGATGATATGAGGATACTGACCCTCCTCTTCCCAGATGACCCAACTTTTCCGGGGACGCTGTTCTGCGCCTAGGACAACAAAGAAGTCAGGACCGCGAAAATCCTCGGACTTGCGTTGATTTGGGCTGTAGTAAATCGTTAAGTTTCCGGCAGCAAAGTAATCAGTCCGGTCTTTCCAGAGCCAGTCGAGGCATTTTAATAGGAGAAGAAGTTGCTGAAGGTGAAGGGAGCTTTCCAAGGGCGGTTCATCACTCAATAGATCACCGGGTGGGAATACGACACCATCATCAGGTTGGACTGAATCCAATAAAACTGAATCCAATAAGAAAGTCTCGGACTGCTCTGGGGCATCCGATCGGGTTTCAATAGATTTAGTCGCGACAATGGACATGGTGAGTCCCTCTCGGCTTGTCAATATTACAAATATCTTAACACCGTCACCGTTGAAACAACGAATGGCTGCTTTGGGGTCACTTTCGTGGATAATGGTTCAGATGTTCTGCTCAGTTGCGTTAGTTTTTCCCATGAATCAGCCCATAGCCAAGATCGATCGCATTTACACCGACGGAGCCTGCTCTGGAAATCCGGGTCCCGGCGGCTGGGGGACCGTGATTTATTTTGAAGATGGGGGGATTCAGGAGTTGGGTGGGGGCGATCGGGGACGCACGACGAATAATCGGATGGAGATGCAAGCGACGATCGCGGGTCTGGAGTATTACCAAGCGTCGGGGCAAAAAGAAGGCGTGGTGCTCTACACCGATAGTCAGTATGTAATTAATGGCATTACCAAATGGATCTCAGGATGGAAGAAAAAGGGATGGAAAAGTTCGACTGGAAAAGCGGTTCTGAATCAAGATCTGTGGGAGGCCTTGGATGCGTTAAATTCTAGAAAGGTTCAATGGCAATATGTGCGGGGCCATTCGGGAGATGAAGGCAATGAACGCTGCGATCGGATTGCAGTGTCTTTTTCACATAATTCGCCGATCGCACTCCGGCAATATTCAGCCAGTGCAGTCAAAAGCGTCGTCAACTCAGAAGCCGCTCTTGAAGCAAAACCTGAGGTTCAGGCTGAGGTCTTGCCCGAGGTGAACACGATCGTTACACCGATCGCTAAAAAAGAATCAGTTAAAAAAGAAAAAAACGCTGTAGTTGTTGAGAGTGGATTTGATATGCAAGTTTTGACAGAAGCGATGGAACGATTGCGGTTTGCGGATGAGGCGGCGAAGGATAATTATTTATTAACGACCGAGGAGTTGGCGATCGTGGTGCAGCTCCCAGCGAAGACAATTGACTCAAAAAAAGAGGATTGGGTGTGGCGGAGTTGGTTGATTTCTCGTGTCCGTGACGAGAATGACCAAACCCTATGGCAATTAGAACGGACCGAAAATTTTTAATCTTTTGAAGTTAGGGGTGACTATACTAGCCCTCATCTAGGAAATTTCAAAGCCAATGCATCATGCCAAAACAGAAAGCGACCACTGCCATCAATAGTGAAACCCAGTTAGAACAGCTTCGTAAGCTCAGTAATCTGTGGGATCAAGCGATCGGCATCCCGGGGACAAAGTGGCGGGTAGGCCTGGAATCGATCATTGGACTGCTGCCGATCGGCGGGGATTGGATTGGTCTGGTCATGTCTAGTTACATCCTGTTCCATGCGGTGAAGTTTAACCTCCCTCGAAGCGTCATGGTACGCATGGTTTTGAATATCTTGATTGATGCGATCGTCGGTGCTGTTCCACTATTGGGAGATTTGTTTGACACCACCTGGAAAGCCAACACTAAAAATGTGAACCTGCTAGAAGCACATCTTAATTCACCCCAAAAAAGCCAAAGAGCAGACAAACTTGTCCTTTGGCTTTTGTTTTTTGGATGTATTTTATTCGTCGTCCTGCTGCTTGGAATTTCACTGACACTGATCGTTGCGATCGGAAAATTGATAGGTCAACTTTAAGTCAGTGTTAACCCAAAAGCGGCGCAAGGTTAATATGAGGTTCCACCGCATTGGCAAGCTGATCGAGTAGAACCTCACGTTGCTCACGGTAATTAGGCACGCCCGTAGGGATCGATCGGAGTCCGCGCTGCATTCTCAAACGGTTGAGCCAAGCCCGTCTCCAAGGACCATTATCAAAAACCCCATGGAGGTAAGTGCCCCAAATAGACTGAGAAGTATCGACCAAACCCAAATTCGCATCATCAAATAAAGCCTGAACTTCACTCTCACATTCCTCGATAATGCGAGTGCGACCCTGGTGAATTTCATAGCCCGTCACAGGCAAACCTTCCTGCGGAAAACAAGAAGTAACGCTACGCTGACGAGCAATTTTTTGACCTGCGATCACCGTCTTGAGCGGCAGCAGCTTCAGGCCTGGGAATCGTCCTTCTTGACCTTCGACCCCTTCTGGATCAGCCAAGACACGACCCATCATTTGGTAGCCACCACAGATTCCCATGACTGTTCCGCCTGCGGCCACGTACTCTTGAAGTTGCTCTACCATTCCAGACTTGTGCATCGCAATCAAATCTGGAATGGTGGTTTTGGAGCCAGGGATAATCACCGCATCCGGATGGCCTAACGTCCCCTTGAGACCCAAATACTGCAATGTCACAGAAGCTTCAGATTCTAAGGGATCAAAATCGGTAAAGTTTGAAATTCGAGGCAAGCGCAGAACCGTGATGTTGAGGTCATTTTTAGTATTGCTTTGACGCCGATCGAACAAACTCAACGAATCCTCCGCCGAGAACGCCTCCTCCAACCAAGGAATCAC
>JANMIS010001002.1:0-2099 GCA_031375925.1 Synechococcales cyanobacterium OTE_70_concoct_197_sub | reverse complement strand
TAGAACCCAAATCCGTCGCATGGCTCAATGACTATCTCCCCGAAAAACTTCAGGTCCCTCTAGCTGACTGGGATCGGCCCCACACCTTAGACGAGATCAAATCCAAAACCGAAAAAGGTGATTCAAAACTCGGCGAATGGACCGAACTTCCCAATAAAGATCGCCTCGTCTCCGTCTCTCAGCCCCGCTATAACTGCATTTCCCGCTGCGATCGCATTACCGAACTCCGCATCTACCGCACCGCTAAAGCCCACGGACCCAAAAAGAATCTCCTGCACTACCGAATGATCGCCCAAATCGCCGTTCCCAGTGCCAACGATCGGGTCATTTTAGAATCCCTCCAAGCTGCTAACATTCCTGGCCTTGAAGTCGAAGACGACCTCCCGCTCGAAACTCTCGAAACCCTAGAAGCTCCCAAAAACAATAGCGGCACCTGGCTCAACCTCTATGGGAAACGCACCCAAGGGGATAATACTGTCACCTATGGCCAATTGTTTCACTACGACGCCGATCGGGTTAAGCTTACCGCCCTAACTCAATGGGCCAGCCCAGCCACAATGCCCCTACAGTGGATTCAACTCACCAATAACGACACACCGGAGTTGCTAGTTGATCACAGCATTGGCTTAGAACCCAGCTTCCGCGCTTACCAATTAAATCAATCCAAAGGCACCTCAGAACTGGTCCCCATTTCCCTCACCCAGCCCGCACTGAAAAACAGTGAATTTCAACAGGCCATTCAGCTTGCTCAAGTTGGCCTTTGGTCGATCGCCGCCGACAGACTCAAACAAATCAAAAACGGGAATTGGTCTCCTACGGCACAGGCACAGTTTGATCTAATCCAATATCACGCCAAAATCGCCAAAGCCCAAACAAAACAAAACTGGACTAACGCCACACAGCAAGTCCTCGCCCAGCTTCTCGATGGGCAATGGAAACGCGCCCTCGAACCCCTCGAAAAAGACCCCACAAATAACACCGAAATCCGAGAAGGCATCGCCCTAGAAGTTCCACGACTGTGGAAACGTGTGACCACCGCACTAAAAGATGATCCAGGTAATCCCCATTTACAGGCTTGGATGGCTCGTCTGACACTCGACCGCGACGGAAAAGCCAAAGCGATCGCCTGGATTAATCAACAGGGCAACAGCCCCACCCGCAGCGAAGCCCTCAAGCTCCTTGCCCCCGAACTCACCCCCAAAGCCGAAACGAAAAAGCCTGAAGGCAGCAAATCTGAAATAGGAAAAACCAGTCCGATCGACCCCATTCTCGAAACCCCCACCCGGTTTAATACACAACCCCTCCCCCAAACCTAAAATCAACTAAAAAGGGAGAAGACCCATGAGTCTCCTCCCCCTCTTTATATTAAAAATCTCACTTCTCAATGAAACTTCTAAATTCTATTTCCACTTACGAGCCACAATTTCAGCCAAGTCCACAACCCGCTGACTGTAGCCCCACTCGTTGTCGTACCATGCCACAACCTTAATCATGTCACCGCCCATCGCCATCGTTAGCGCAGCATCCACAATAGAAGACTCAACCGTACCTGCATGGTCAGATGACACCAATGGCTCTTCGCAGAACTTGATGATGCCTTTCAATGGCCCTTCAGCCGCTGCTTTCAGGACATTATTTACTTCCTCTGCGATCGTTGTTTTAGAGACATTCGCCACCAAGTCAACAATAGAAACGTTCGGAGTTGGAACGCGCAATGCAATGCCGTTCAGCTTACCCACCATCGGTGGATACACCAACGCCACAGCCTTCGCCGCACCCGTCGAAGTCGGGACAATATTCACGGCTGCCGCCCGCGCACGACGTAAATCGCGGTGGCTAGAGTCCAGAATTCGCTGGTCTCCCGTGTAGCTATGGGTCGTGGTCATCATGCCTTTGACAATGCCAAAGTGTTGGTCAATCACCTTAACCAACGGAGCCAAACAGTTCGTCGTACAGCTTGCATTACTGATAATTTGGCAAGTGTCTGGATCATATAAATGATCATTTACACCCACCACAAAAGTTCCATCATCACCCTTACCAGGCGCTGTGATCAGAACGCGCTTTGCACCTGCCTTGATATGCTTCATCGCCCCTTC
>JANMIS010000993.1:0-4524 GCA_031375925.1 Synechococcales cyanobacterium OTE_70_concoct_197_sub | reverse complement strand
CCAAAATCCCAACGATCTGACCAATCTCTCGATCGATAAAACCCCTGACCAATCATCAGACAAAACAAATGACCTAGCAACTGGCGTAGACAGTACTCTCGCTACAGACCAGTCAGAGAAACCATCGGATAGTAGCAACCTAGACAACGGCAATTTGAATAAGGTGGAGCGCTGCGAAACCACCATGGCTAAAATTAACGATCCGAACCCGCCCGCAAATGTCCGATCGCAGCCCAACACAGACAGTGCTTCTATTGTGGGGACGGTAAGAAATGGCACTTTTGTCACCGTCACTGACAGCAACGATGGCTGGCTCAAAATTTCAACCCCGACCAAAGGCTGGGTCTCCAAAAAGATTGCCCTCAGCGGCTGTAACCAAAAAGAAGAACGGGTTACGTTTGCTAAAGGCAGCACTAAGGCCACGATCGCCGATGAATTCATCGGGACCGGAAGCCATAGCTACCAGATGTACTTGCTCAAGGGTCAGACGGTTCGGCTACGATCGCAACGAGGCCCAAGACCCACTCTTCTCTCTCCCCAAGGCCGAGAATTGGCTGCAACCGCAGACAGTTCAGCCCCTTGGTCCGGGAAGCTTGACCAATCCGGGGACTACAAAATTATCTTAGAATCCAATTTTAAGGGATATAAGTATGCCTTTGAGGTTGTGGCTGAGTAGCCGATCGGTTGCCCCGAGGCGTGGGTGGGTGGATTAGAGCTTCCGATCGCAGGAAGCTCTCCAAATCCCGATTTCCGGTACAGAAGAGAACGGTCTTCAATTCATCAATCAAGATCTCCGTCAGACTTTGGAGTGCAAATTCAGATTCATTGGCCGCTTTTAAAAACGGCAGTGCCAGCCCGACCAAATCCGCCCCTAAAGCAAGGCATTTTGCAGCTTCTAAACCATTGCGGATTCCGCCGGACGCTATAAGCGGGATGGTCTTAGAGACTTGGCGAACTTGTAAAATACAGTCCGCTGTGGGAATGCCCCAGTTGCCGAAAGTTTCACCGAGACGTTTTTGGCGGGCATCGATCGCACGACCGCCTTCCACCTTGGCCCAAGAGGTTCCCCCAGCCCCAGCTACATCGATCGCCCGCACCCCACAGTCAATCAATCGTTTTGCCATTTTGCCGGAGATGCCATTGCCTACTTCTTTCCCAATAACGGGAATAGGGAGACTTTCACACAGGATTTCAATCTGGTCGAAGAGGCTGGTAAAGTTCCGATCGCCTCGGGTTTGCACTGCTTCTTGGAGAGGATTGAGGTGGAGGATTAGGGCATCGGCTTCGAGGAGGTCGATCGCTTTTTTACATTCATCTAGGCCGTAGCCATAGTTCAGTTGGACTGCGCCGATGTTGGCAAAGAGCAAAGCATTGGGCGCAAGTTTGCGGATTTTGAAGCTTTCGGATAGGTCAGGACGTTCGATCGCTACCCGTTGAGATCCCACGCCCATGGCAAGTCCGTAGGTTTGGGCAATTTCGGCTAGGCGAAAATTGATAGTTTTGGCGAGATCGGTGCCGCCTGTCATGGAGGAAATTAAAAAAGGTGCTCTGAGGGCTTTGTTGAAAAATTGGGTGCCGATCGTTAAGTCTGCCCAGTCCAGTTCTGGTAGGCAATCATGGATAAATCGATAGTGCTCTAATCCGGTTGTAATTTGACTTTGAACCTGATCTTCAAGGCACACTTGGAGATGATCAGCTTTGCGGATTTGTGTCTCATCTCGGGTCTTATCCAATAAAGAGGGTTCAGACAATCGAATTTTGCCCGCAGTTACAGGGTCTAGCATTCGGGAATCTCCGTTTTTTGGGGTCTAGCGTTGTTGAGCGGTCGAGCAACGATCGTAAAACATTAGCTTTTCAGCAGTTCCACCCCGTCTCGTCCATGCATTTCAGAAAGGTAGACCCTGACAATTTCATCTTTAGAAGTCGGTAATACTTTACCGACGAAGTCCGGTTGAATGGGCACTTCTCGATGCCCTCGATCGATTAACACGGCCAAACGAATAATACTCGGTCTTCCGTAATCATTCATAGCATCCAGGGCAGCACGCACCGTACGTCCTTTATAAATCACATCATCCACTAAGACCACTTGCTTTCCGGCTAGATCGAAGGGAAGGTTGGTTTTTTCGGGGGTGCGGGCACCGATGCGATCGAGGTCGTCACGGTAAAAGGTGATGTCCAAGGCTCCAAAGGGGACCGTTATGCCTTCGAGATGCTGGATTTGTCCAGAGAGTCGCTGGGCTAGGGGGACACCTCGGGTATGGATGCCGATGAGGACCAAATTATTTAAATCTCCGGCTCGTTCGACGATTTGGGAGGCGAGACGGGTGATGGTGCGGCGGGATTCGTCGGGGGTGAGGATTTCGATCGCGTCAGAAGCCATGGAGTTAGACCCTCTCAAATTGTCAGAAGAACACACTATTCTGAATGGGTAATCCAGAATATTCAGCCTAATCTTAATTTGAAAAACTTAGCGAATTCGCAAAACTTAGCAACAGGGACGATCGGCCTTTTGCAAAATCTTTTGATTGACTGCGATCCGGGGGTGGACGATGCGATCGCCCTTCTTTTAGCCTTTGGATCGCCAGAGTTAGTACTGCGCGGCATTGTTACGGTGGGGGGAAATGTGCCGCTGGTGCATACCCAGACGAATGCGCGAAAAATATGTGAACTGGCGCAGGTGAAGGACATTCCGGTCTATGCAGGCTGCGATCGGCCTTTGTTACGATCGCTCGTCACTGCTGAATATGTCCATGGTGCAACGGGGTTGGGGAAGGTTGCGCTGCCAGAGCCGACGATCGCCCTTCAAACCCAACACGGTGTGGATTTTATAATTGAAACGCTTTTGGTGGCTGAAGCTCCCATGACGATCGCAACGCTTGGACCTCTGACCAATCTGGCCGTGGCGTTGGCGAAGTCCCCGGAGATTGGGTCAAAAATTTCGCAGGTGGTGATGATGGGCGGAGCGACGACCCATGGAAATGTCACGCCTTCGGCGGAGTTCAATATTTATTGCGATCCTCATGCGGCGCAGATGGTGATAAATTCGGGTGTCCCGATCGTGATGATGGGCTTGGATATTACCCATCAGGCGATCGCAACACCCGAGAGATTAGCGAAGATTCGGCAGATTGGGGAGCCGATCGGGACATTCGTTGCGACATTGCTAGAAGACTACAGCCACCACGATATTCAGCAGTACGGGTTTGCGGGTGCGCCGCTGCATGACCCCTGCGTGATCGCGTATTTAATCGACCCTAGTATTTTTACCCTTCGCCCTTGTTTTGTCGAAGTCGAGCTTCAGAGTGAGGCGGCGATCGGACGCACGATCGTCGATTGGCATCACGTTTCGGGGAAACCCAAAAATGTGCAAGTGGTGGCGAGTATTGACAGCGATCGATTTTATCAGTTGTTGTGCGATCGGTTGCAGAGCTTGAACGATCGGACTTGAGCGTTGGGAGGAGTCGAAACGCGATCGGAGTTGTTGCAAAGCTTTAAGAACCATGCCGATAGATTGAGAAATCCCACAAACCTAGGTCAATCTTCTAAGCTGAGTCATCTGATGATCATGCTTAACACTCACTTAAACTCATCTAAACTGAGGTCTTATATGAATAGCCGTATTCAAGGGTTGGAAGTTCTGCGTCGCTATCGGTTGGTCTGTACGCTGTCCTTTGGCGATGTTTATGGACAGATTATCGTCTGGCTTTCGGTGATCTTTCTTAGTCTGGCGGCGGCAATGGGCTTAATGGGTGCCAGTCGTCCGATTTTTGCGCTGGCGGTGGTGGGCTTGATTCTAGTATTGTCTCTGCCATTTTTGCTGTTTGCGTTTGTTTCAACCTTGCTTAATCATATTGAGATTCGCGAAGTTGAACCCAAGCCAGAGATGCAGATGGACTCTGAAGAGATGGGGACAAATACCTTGCAAAGCCCTGCTATGGGTTAAACACAAGCCCGATCGATCGGATTCGATGGTTTGCGCTACAATCTCTGGGCAATTAAACCCCAGAGATTTGGTATTTCCCCATGGCAGAAGAACCGAAACGCAACCGATGGCTCCCCAGAATTGTCCTAGCGTTTGCTTCGATCGCACTAATCGGGGTGTCTATTTTTCCCTATTTGAATACGCCGAAGGATGTCCCGAGTAGCGTAAATGCTGCCGCTTCTCCCGATGCACAGCGAAAGCAGTTTGAGGACCAAGTGCGGGGCTACGAGTCGGTGCTTCAGCGTGAACCTGAAAATCCCAACGCCTTGCGCGGAATTGTCGATGCAAAACGCAGTTTGAATGACATTGCGGGGACAGTTGCACCCTTAGAAAAATTAGTCAAGCTCAATCCCACCGTCCCAGACTATGCCATTTTGTTGGCGCGGACGAAGCAATATCTCAAAGATAATGAAGGTGCGATTCAGGTGTATCGCGATGCTCTCAAGACCCAGCCTGCGGATCTACAGATTTTGGGCCAATTATCGCAGTTGTTAATCGAACAAAAGCGTCCTGAAGCGGCGATCGGTCTTCTCCAAGAC
>JANMIS010000992.1:0-3223 GCA_031375925.1 Synechococcales cyanobacterium OTE_70_concoct_197_sub | reverse complement strand
CTGTTATGCGGCGGCTTAGGGATATGTATGAGAGATTGATCCATGAGCCTGAGGAAGATCATAGTTATTTATTATGCGAATGGCTGGATCAAGAAATGATCCACCATAGTTCTGGATCATTAGACGTGACGATCGTGACCCAGACGGATCAAGGCCCTAACCGGAACCGTAATGAAGATTCTTGTTACCCAACTTCTACCCAGCGCTTTACCCAGCGTCGGAGTTGTTCTACGGACCCTGAAAAACCATTACTTGTCGTCTGTGATGGAATTGGGGGTCATGAAGGCGGCAATATTGCATCTAATCTTGCGATCGAAACCTTTACGAAAGTCCTTTACGAACAAATTCCAAAAGTCTCTGGATATCAGAGTCAGATTGATACGGCGAATGTAATCGAAGACGGAATTCGAGTGAGTAACGACGTGATTTCTAGCCGTAATGATCAAGAAGGCCGTAGCGATCGACAACGCATGGGAACAACGATTGTGTTAGCTCGGGTTGAAGGTCAGCGAATTCAAATTGCCCATGTTGGAGATAGTCGAGCTTATCGAATCACCACTAGGGGCTGTTACCAGCTAACAGTCGATGATGACATTGCCTCTAGAGAAGTTCGCTTGGGATATACGCTGTATCGAGAAGCGCTTCAACACAATGGCTCGGGTGCTTTAACCCAAGCCCTAGGAATGGTTTCATCATCTTTGCTGCATCCTACAGTTCGGACTTCTTTTGTGGATGAAGATTGTATTTATCTATTGTGTTCTGATGGGCTTAGTGACTTCGATCGTATTGAAGAGTTTTGGGCAAAGGAGCTAATTCCAGTCCTTTGCGATCGAGTTAAGCTATCAGATGCCTGTCAAAACCTGATTGAACTTGCTAATGCTCACAATGGGCATGACAATGTAACGGTGGGTCTTCTTCACTGTAAGGTCCAAGCTGAAAATTCAACCAATCCATCTGCCCGATCGGCTTTGCTGGCGCAGAAGCTACAACCTGCTGATGCAACTCAGATACAAGGACGGCGTAAGGCTACTGCAAGAACTCAGTTACTGCAAAAACGTCATAATTCTCGATCGAATTCTTTTCAGGGGAAATGGGTTTTCTGGTTTTCATTGTTAGCTGGAATTGCAATTGTAACGGGCATCTTAGCGCTACTTTTTAATCCTAATCGATTGCAGAAAGCTGGGGATACCTTAGTGAGTTCTAGCGTTAATCCTAATTCAAATAATCCGTTGCTGTCTGACGGATTAAAAGTAGGTCAATTGATTAAAGTTTTACCGCCGATCGCACCTGCTCCAACTAACGCTCCGACCCTTCAAACCCCAGTTCAAAATCCCGAAGCGCCTGCTAGCCTAGACCTATTACCTAATCCTGGTTTGCCATCAAAGGGAGAGATTGATATTAGAGTCGGTGAAATTAAACCGGGTTCAATTTTGCGGGTTGTGGGCCGTCAAATGGTATCTGTCGGCAGTAATGCTCTGGTTCCTTGGGTTAAGCTTCAAGTCTGTAGCACCGAAGTCGCTGGGGATTCAAAGCAGCTAAAACCGGGTGTTGAAGGCTGGCATTCAGAGGCGACGTTACTCTCTCAGGTCACCCCTACTTCTCTATCTCCCTCTGTAAATAATGTGTGTTCTACCCCACTCCCGCCGACAAAATCTGGTGGATAGACCTTTTTTGGCTATGGTGAGTATCTTACTATGGTGAATATCTCAGGTGCGCTTTCTCATGTCTTCTCCTCTTCCATCTTTAAATCTGGCGATCGATCGGCTCCGTGCGACAGGGGTTAGTCATTTTGCAGTGCATGTAATTGATGCGCCTTATCGGGCTGGATATTTATTACAAGATGTCCTGTGGGAAGAGGCGATATCTAAAGCTTGGGGGGCTTGGCAAGAGATGTTTGCGGTGCGATCGGTGCCGATGGTGCCCTATTTATCAGGGGTTCTTTCACCTACTAGGGATAGTACTTCGCCTGCGGTGCCAAGTTCGAGCACGTTGCCCTACAGTGTTCGCCTGATGCAAACGTTGGGAATTCACCTTTGGCAATGGCTCTTCAGTGCCTCTATTCAAGGCGCGCTGAGTCAGAGCCAGGGGATTGCCATGGGGCGCAATGTGCCGCTGCGAGTGCGGTTGGATGTGCGGGATCCAGACTTGATTGCGGTGCCTTGGGAGATTATGCAACCCCAAGCAGGAATGCCCGCCATTTCTCTAGGTCAGCAGGTCTTGTTCAGTCGGACGACCAGTGATGTGGGGGCGCTGCCACCCATGCGATCGGACCAGATGGTCAATGTCTTAGTCGTTTTGGGTCAAGATGCGACGATCGCCAATGGTCCCGTCACCGCGCCGCCGCCCGAAAATAGCACCATCCGACTGCGACTCGAACAAGAGGCTTTAGCCCTGCGTAAGGTCTTGGAAAATGTCAGTCAATTTGCAACGACAGCGGGTTGTTTTGTCGATACGTTGGTGCAGCCGACCCCCGCAGAGCTTTTGCAGAAGCTAAATTCAGGCCGTTACAATGTGCTGTTCTATGCAGGGCACGGGGTTCCTGCCCCCGATGGTGGGATGCTCTTTTTGCGTCCGGGTGGGGCAATGAATGGCACGGAGCTAGCGCAGGTGTTGGTGCGGGTGGGGGTGAAGCTGGCCGTGTTTAATGCTTGCTGGGGAGCATTGCCAGATCAGCGTGAAGGGCAGACGATTCCCCGGAGCAGTCTGGCTGAAGTTCTCTTGCACCACGGGGTTCCGGCGGTGTTGGCAATGCGAGATTCGATTACGGATGGAGAGGCGCTGGCGTTTATTCAGACCTTTGCTCAAGCTTTGTCGGAACGGCTCTCGATCGATCAGGCTGTCGCGATCGCCCGCCAAAATCTCTTGACCCTGTTCAAATTTAATCAGCAAGCTTGGACGCTGCCTGTGCTGTACATGCATCCTGAGTTTGATGGGGAGCTAGTAAAACCCTTGATGGAAGGACTAACCCAGATCCCCACGAACCCGACCCAGTTTGCAAAACGTCTTCCGGTGGCGGGGTTACGGACGATTCCCGTTGCGGGAGGCTCTGCGAGCGATCAGTCACAGACTTGGGTACTGCGCGGTGGGTTGATGAGTGTGGGAATCAGTGATGAAAATGATGTGGTTTTGCGGGATCCAGGTGTGTCACGGCGTCACGCGGATATTTTCTGTCGGAATAGCTTTGGAGGGTCGGTGACCTATTTTCTGAAGGATGTGTCGCGCT
>JANMIS010000989.1:0-2589 GCA_031375925.1 Synechococcales cyanobacterium OTE_70_concoct_197_sub | reverse complement strand
CCCGGCGATCTCGTTACAGAAGCCGATCGCGCCGCTGAAAAAGCCGTTCTGGACATTCTGCATCGCCACCTTCCCGACCATGCTGTGCTAGCTGAAGAATCAGGACTTCAAGGCGACTGGACCGACGAATACCTCTGGGCCATTGACCCGATCGACGGCACCACTAACTACGCTCACCAATATCCCTGCGTCGCCGTCTCCATCGGACTGCTCATTCGCGGGGTTCCTAGCGTCGGCGTGGTCTACAATCCCATCCAAAACGAGCTATACCGAGCGGCACTAGGTCTGGGTGCAACCTGCAACGATCGCCCCATCCAAGTTTCAAAAACGCCCACTCTCTCGCAAAGCATCCTCGTCACAGGCTTTGCCTACGATCGTCATAGCACCCCCGACAATAACTACGCCGAATTTTGTCACCTCACCCACAAGACCCAAGGAGTTCGCCGGGATGGGGCCGCCTCTCTGGATTTGGCCTATGTTGCCTGTGGTCGCGTGGATGGCTACTGGGAGCGAGGTCTGTCCCCTTGGGATATTGCCGCTGGGATTGTTTTGGTTCAAGAATCGGGTGGATCTGTGACGGCTTACGATGAATCGGATTTTGAGGTGCGATCGGACCGAATCCTCGCAACAAACGGCATCCTGCACCATGAACTCAGTCAGGAGTTGCTCAAAATTCGCCCGCTTCCCGTTGATTTTGGGGTAGGATTTGGGGCATCTTAAGCACTGACGCGCATTCACCTTAAAACACTCAGATTTTCTTACGCAGGACACAGTTGTATGGTTTTTCAGATTCAACGAGGGCTATTTTCCAGTGAGTTTGTCGATCACTATGCTCTGTTAGGAATGCCGATTAACTCCGAAGCAAAGGATATTCGCAAAGGCTACCTCAAGATCGCTCGTCTTCTCCATCCCGACAGCGCAGCCCTAGCTTCATCTCAAGATAAACAATTTGCCGAACAGGTGCTCTCCAAGCTGGTCAACCCAGCTTGGGAATGCCTCGCCCAAGAAAAGGCCAAAACTGAGTATGACCTGCTGCTGAAGCTCAAAGGTCGAGTGGCCGCTGGAGATTCAAAATCCACAGAGGGACTCAGCTCGGTGGCCCAGTCCCTTCTTGCTAAGAACGATGTGGAGTTAGAATATCGCGCCTTGGTTCAGGCCTTGACCGCCACTCAATTTACGAAATTATCGAACTGTGAGGAAATCACGGCCCAACTGAGTGAATTGAATCTGATTTATCTCATCAAGTCCGAGGCCCGATCGACCTCCTCAGGCGTTTATCCGCGCGCTAAGCAGGCATCAACCGAAGAACCTGCGGCAACCGCCCAGCCTTCTACCAACCCCTACGCAGCTCGTCAATCCCTAGCGGAACCTTATTTTAATCGAGCTGAGATGGCCTTCAAACGTCAAAACTATCCCCAAGCCGTTTTAGAATTACGGGATGCGTTAAAGCTTGAGCCGAATAACAACCGTTTCCATAGCTTGCTAGGAATGGTTTATCTAGAGCAAAAGCAAGGTACGATGGCGCGGATTCATTTTGATAAGGCTCTGAGCTTGAATGCTTCGGATCCAGTAGCCCTTGCAGGTAAGCAAACACTTCAAAAGATGACGGCAAGCGCGGCATCTGGCAGCAATGCTAAGACTAAAGGGGCTTCAGGAACTAAAGACGGCAAAGCACCGGGCCTGTTTGGCGGATTGTTTGGAAAGAAAAAATAATGGTTTATCAGCCGCCCTCTGGGGCTAGAGATCTGCTGCCGCTCGATGTGGCGCAGAAAAGTTGGATTGAAGATCGGCTTCAGCAGGTGCTCCATCGCTGGGGCTATCAGCGCATTATCACCTCGACCTTGGAGCGTTTGGATACGTTAATGGCTGGAGGTGCGATCGACCCCCGGCAGATTCTTCAAATCCAAGCCAACAGTGACGAAGCCTTGGGACTGCGCCCCGAATTCACCGCTTCCATTGCCCGGACAGCGGTGATGCGCCTTTCAGATCAAAGCTATCCCTCTCGCCTGTACTACAACGCCAATGTTTTCCGACGGCCTGAAGAAGGCAGCCATGGAACGCAGCAGGAGTTCTATCAGGCTGGAGTTGAGCTTTTGGGGGGTGGCGGCGTCTTGGCGGATGCGGAGATTTTGCTTCTAGTGATGGACTGTCTCAATGGCATTGGACTCGCCGATCGCTGGCAAATGGTGCTGGGCGATGCTGGATTGACCCGATCGCTCCTCTGGGTATTCCCCAAGCCATTGCGAGTCAAAGTCCGCCATGCAATCGCACATCTCGATCGGGTTGCCCTGGAAACCATGCCTATGGAAGAGGATTTGCGATCGTTGGCTTTACAAATCCTAGACCTGCGGGGCGAACCCGAAGCGGTGATTCATAAGCTGAGCCAAATGCCTCTTGATGACTATCAACAGCGGGCCGCTAGCAATCTGCAACGTCTATTAGCGCTGCTGCAAACGACAGCAAAGCAGCGCAATCTTCCCGATCGGCTGCCGATCGTCTTAGATTTAAGCCTGATTCGGACCTTTGACTACTACACAGGCATCGTCTTTGAAGTGATCGGCGATCCTGCATCCGGCCAGCAAATTCTGG
>JANMIS010000956.1:0-1582 GCA_031375925.1 Synechococcales cyanobacterium OTE_70_concoct_197_sub | reverse complement strand
TCCGGCGATTTGGCATGGTTGAGCGTGGAAGCTCGAAAGCTACTCGACGAGGCAGGATTCCACGACGCGACTATTGTAGCCAGCAACGACTTGGACGAACGGTTGATTCAAAGCTTGAAACTACAGGGGGCTGCGATCCATGTTTGGGGTGTTGGCACGAAGCTTGTGACGGCCTACGACCAGCCTGCACTTGGAGGAGTCTATAAGCTTGGCGCCATCCAAGATGAAGCCAAGCAATGGCAACCCAAAATCAAAATATCGGAGCAGTTAATTAAAACATCGACGCCGGGCGTTCAACAGGTTCGTCGTTATTATGATGAAAACGGACTAGCTGTTGCGGACATGATCTACAACGAACAGCAACCGTTGAGCGAAACCAGCACAATTGTCGACATGAAGGACTCGACGCAACGACACAAAATGCTCGCCCCGATGGCCTTCGAGGACCTATTGTGTCCAGCCATCCGCGAAGGCAAGGTTGTTTCAGCTTCACCTGCGTTGCAAGAGGTTCAGGCCAGAACACGGCAGCAAATGCAAAAATTCAATGATCGCTTTTTGCGGTTTGATAATCCTCAAAACTATTCCGTTGGTCTTGAAAGCGAACTCCATGAACTCAAGGCAAGGTTGATTCGCGATGCGAGGCAGTCTACGAAAGCCGAGGGAGCATCTTGAGTTTCAAGTATGAGTTTCCTCGCGCGGCATTGACAGTCGACTGCGTTGTTTTTGGATTGGACGAAAGCGATCTGAAGGTGATGCTGATCCAGCGTGACCTGCAACCTTTTCGAGGCCATTGGGCGTTGCCCGGTGGGTTTGTGCGATTGGATGAGACAATCGAGGAAGCTGCGAGACGAGAGCTTCGCGAGGAGACCGGCCTCGAAAAGGTCTTTCTTGAGCAACTGTATACCTATGGAGACATCGACCGAGACCCTCGCGAACGAGTGATCACCGTGGCGTGGTACGCCTTGGTGCGATTGTCTGATCATCGAGTATTGGCGGCTACGGATGCACGCGATGCCGCTTGGTTTGGCCTCAATGATCTTCCGCAACTTGCATTCGATCACGATCGAATCCTTCAGGTCGCTTATCAACGACTGCAAAGCAAGGTTCGATACCAGCCGATCGGTTTCGAGTTGCTACCAGTGAAGTTTACGTTGACTCAATTGCAAAAACTATATGAGATCATATTGGGTCGCACGTTGGACAAGCGAAACTTCCGGAAGAAAATTCTTGGCATGGATGTTTTGCAGGAACTCGATGAAGTGGAAACGGACGTCGCGCATCGCGCCGCTCGCCTGTACAAATTCAATCCAAAGCGATATCGCGAAATGGTGAAACAAGGAGTCCATTTTGAAATCTAAAGATAGTGCATCGCACCAGTCCGCCTTGCTGCTGATCGACCTACAGAACGACTTTGTCGAGGGTGGTGCGTTGGAGGTAACTGGCGGTCGCGGGATAGTCGAGATTGCAAATCGCTTGATGCCCAAGTTTGAATTGGTGGTTGCCACGCAAGATTGGCATCCAGCCGATCACCAGAGTTTCGCAAGTCAGCATCGCGGGCTCGCGGTCGGCGATCGATTTTTCC
>JANMIS010000939.1:0-14061 GCA_031375925.1 Synechococcales cyanobacterium OTE_70_concoct_197_sub | reverse complement strand
GGTACTGCCATTGCGAAGCCTAATCGATCGGCCAGAAATTTCAATGTTATTTCCTGGGTTCATCACACCTAGAGCAGTCTTTGCTTCCACAAAACTTAGATTGTCTAAAATTACGTGATTCGTTGCTTGAATCGTCAATTTTTCCGTCTGAGGCTGCGCTGATGTTGAGAAATAGGACGAGGCAATGAGGCTAGACTGTGCCGACAAATCCCCGACTTGCAACACAAGGCTTCCACCATTGCTTGTCGTCAATTCTGAGCGGTTCAAGGACAATTGGGTCGGCGCTTGAATATCAAGGCTTCGGCCTGTCGCAGTGGCTTGATTGAATTCAATCTCAGGGGCAATCAACGTCAAAGCTGCGGGTACCGACAAATGGCCAAAGTTTTGAATCTTGCCAGAAGCTTGAGATCCCCACTGAACCCCGATCGGTACATTAACGCTGAGAACTGGAGCAATGCTACGATCGGTGCCAAAGCTTTTCCCATCACTAAACTTCAGAACTGGCGCAGTAGTTGCAAAAAAAGATCCGCCGATATTGAGCGAAGATTGCGCCCCAAAGCTAATTCCATTCGGGTTAATCAAAAAGAAATTTCCCGGCGATTGAATCTCTCCATCTATCACTGACGAGTTTCGCCCTGTCACCCGCGTAATGATATTTTGAATCCCCGCATCAGGCTGAAACTTCACCACCTGAAGTGCCGGAACTGAAAATAGGTCAAAGCTATGAAATAAATTTCCCCCAGACTGGGTTCCCCCTGTAATCAGATTTCCATTCACACTGGCTGTAACAATGGTAGGACTCGGCAGGCTACCATCACTCACGATCGGGCTAACGATCGGATGGCTTCTCACGAGGCTAGGCTGCGACAAAATCAACGTAAAAAGAGCTGCGCCTATAGCCTGTATAGTCTTGACTAAGCGGCGATCGTCTTGATTCCGAAGCGAGATTGAACGATCTAAAAGATCAATGGTCGAAGCGATCGGTTTCATACCCTAAACAATCCAGTAACTGACCCGAATGAGATAGAAAATAGTGGAGTCAGAACTTTCCCATACTCCCGCAAGTTCACCGAAGAATCAGGATAGTTTTGTTAATTTGAGGTAAAAGGTCCCGAATCCTACTTAGAGATGGTTTATCCATATTTCCTGACAGCTTTCCTAAAAACTCACCTTCAAAGACGATCGGCTTGATGCACCGCACGGGGAGTCGCCGGATTATTAAACCAATCCAGCATCGCCCTAGAATCCATCGGCTTCGAGTAGAGAAAGCCTTGACCAATATGGCAGCCTGCATTCGTCAGGAAGTCCCGCTGCTGACAGTTCTCAATTCCCTCAGCAACGACCTTTAAACCCATGCTCTTCGCCATCGTAATAATAGTGCTAGAGATCATTGTGGCATTGCGATCGTGGTTGAGCTGACGGACAAAAGACTGGTCGATTTTTAATTCATCAATCGGAAGCTGACTGAGATAACTTAATGACGAATACCCCGTCCCAAAGTCATCGATCGCCAGCTTGACGCCTAGCTTCTTTAGCTTCTTCAGCTTTTCAATGGTAATCGTCACATCCTGCATCAACGCACTCTCCGTTAACTCCAACACCAAGAACTGAGCCTCCATCCGAGTTTCCCGCAAAATTTGAGTGACTATTTCTAGCAAGTCAGGATTCTCAAACTGCCGCATAGAAACATTAACGGAAATGCTAATGGGGCTACACAAATGCTCAGACCAAGCCATACATTGCTGACAAGCCGATCGCAATGCCCATTCGCCCAGCGACAGGATCAATCCAGACTCCTCCGCCACGGGAATGAAAGCATCCGGCGACACGACCCCTCGTTCCGCATGGGTCCAACGAGCGAGGGCTTCAACCCCTACGACTTTCCCTGTCACAAGATTGATTTGAGGCTGATAGTACAGTTCAAGCTGCGATCGTTCGATGGCTCTTGCCAAGTCCGTCGTAATGGACTGACGATCGTTTTCCAACGCAACGATCGCTGGATTATAAAAACGATAGCCCATAGGGGATTGGTCTTGACACCAACGCCGAGCCACATCAGCCTGAAGCAGCAGCGCCTCAGCGTTAACACTATGCTGCGGAAACAATGCGATCCCGATGCTACATTGCAGTCGGATTTCCTCTCCCAAGATCACATAGGGCACATTCAGAATACTCAGCAACGTCTGCGTGAATTCACTAACGGCAGTACGATCGCCCGCAGGCTCCAGCAGCAACCCAAATTCATCCTCTCCCAACTTCCCCACAAACCCAAGCCCCGTCGATAACCGTCTAGCAACGGCCTGTAAAAGATGGTCTCCCGTCTCCTGTCCCAAAATAAGGCAGATACTGCGATAGCTGGTGATTTTAATGGACAGCGTGGCAATGGAAGGCGGCAATTGATTTGGGGTTTCTCCTTGCGACGGGTTGCACAGCATTTTGAGCTTTTCTTGAAAGCGCGATCGATTGGGCAAATCCGTCAGGACGTCCCAATGGATCAACTGGGCTAATTGATCTTTAACTTCCTCGACCTGCTCTAAATAACAGCGGCTAAAGTTTGCCCGCTTGATAAAGGCTGACTCGATCGCATCGATTAAGTCTCGACTCCGACAGGGCTTAATCAAATAGTCATCTGCGCCCTGATTCATCCCTTGCCGAACTTCTGAATGGCTCGCTCTAGCCGTCAAAAAGATAAAAGGAATCGTGGCCAAATCAGCATCTTGACGAACGGCCTTCAGAACGTCATAACCATCAAAATAGGGCATCCGAATATCACACAAAATCAAATCAGGCCGATATTGACGAATTGCGCTCAGTCCTGCAAGCCCATCGGGAGCCTCCAAGGTATAAAATTTGTATAGGGTCAGTGTCTCTACTAAATACTGACGAATAAGTGTTTCGTCTTCAATCACCAAAACTGTCTTCATACTGGTAGTTGCATAACCTAGGTGGAACAAGGCTTATCTATCCAATTCATGCCCATCGGCCTAGAGATGAGGAGCAAAACAGCGACTTATTAAAGCCCGTCATCATGAGTTTCAAGTGCCGTCGCGATCGGCGATGTAGGCGATAGGTTGATCAACCTACTAGAAGCGAGGAATAGAAAAGGATATCAATCTAAGTTCTTTCGAACTTTATATTTTGTAGGTCTCAGAAATTATACCCAATCTACCTAAGGATGCTAGAGGGGCGTATGGACTCGCCATCCTGTCTAAATCACTGCTGATGACTTAGCACGGCAATCTCTTGAGTTAAGCAAGGCATAGTCATACTTTTCTCCCTTCTTGTATCGTAGACTACATTACCTCTAATGAGGTTCAACAAAAAAAACTTCGCTAGAAATACCCTAAATTTCTCGATATAAGCCCAAATAAAGTCAATTATCTCGGTCGCCTGACTGGATTTGACCAGAATGCAACCGGAAAATAATTGGATCCGCCAGTGATTTTTTCAAGCAAAATTGTAATCAAACCCACACTTAACGCAATCTATGTCACGGCTTAAGCACTTATTAATCTTGTGGCCTCATCCCATGGCAGGGTGAAACATTTCTAGCGAATCACCTGCTCATGCAGTATAATTGTCCTCTTGTAAACCCTTGAAACGTCCAAGTTAGTCCTGGGAAGGTTGTTGATCCCTTGTGGAAGGCACCTTAGCTGGGATGAAGGTGTAAGTTGTGGGACTGATCATCTAATAAAGTTGGTCTGTAGAAATATGGATTCCATTGTTTTTAGTCTAGTCAGTTGCTACAGACGCATCGTACAGGAGGCGAATTTTGCCAAAAAATAACTAGGAAATCGCTAGCATGGTCAGTCAGAATACGAAGGTTGATGTCGGTTTTACCCACGAAGATTTTGCTGCGCTGTTGGATAAGTACGACTACCACTTCAGCCCTGGGGATGTCGTTGCAGGAACTGTTTTTAGCCTAGAGCCTAGAGGCGCTCTCATCGATATTGGCGCAAAAACGGCTGCATACATCCCCATTCAAGAAATGTCGATTAACCGCATCGACACCCCCGAAGAAGTTCTGCAATCGAATGAGACCCGTGAATTCTTCATCTTGGCAGATGAAAATGAAGATGGTCAGTTAACGCTCTCTATTCGACGCATTGAGTACATGCGGGCTTGGGAACGGGTTCGTCAGTTGCAGGCCGAAGACGCCACGGTGCGATCGTTGGTCTTCGCCACCAACCGAGGGGGTGCACTGGTCCGGATTGAAGGTCTCCGTGGATTTATTCCAGGTTCCCACATCAGCACTCGCAAGCCTAAGGAAGAGCTGGTTGGAGAAGAGTTGCCCCTCAAGTTCTTGGAAGTGGACGAAGAGCGTAACCGCCTAGTCCTCAGCCATCGTCGTGCCCTAGTTGAGCGCAAGATGAATCGCCTTGAAGTCGGCGAAGTCGTCATTGGAACGGTTCGCGGCATTAAGCCCTATGGTGCGTTTATTGACATCGGCGGTGTTAGCGGTCTGCTCCACATTTCTGAAATCTCCCACGATCATATTGATATGCCCCACAGTGTGTTTAATGTGAACGATGAGGTTAAGGTCATGATTATTGACCTCGATGCAGAGCGCGGTCGGATTTCGCTCTCGACAAAGCAGCTTGAACCTGAACCGGGTGACATGGTGAAGAACCGTCAAGCGGTGTATGACCAAGCTGAAGAAATGGCTGCTAAGTACCGTGAAAAGCTGAAGGAACAAGGAACGCCTGTTGCTTCGATGGAGATCGCGACGGAAGAAGTGATTGAAGCTTAAGCAGGGTTTGTAGATCTAAGCTAAGCCACTGATGAATTGCCCCCAATTCTGGGGGCTTTGAAAGTCAACTGTTTTTAGAGTCTGCACTTGATATGAATAAGTAGTCTAAATAAATAAGTGGTCTAAGCTTGGCTTGGGCTGCTTTTTTATTGGATTTATGGGGTTTGACGATCGGAAAGGCAATATCTCTCAGGGCGAATCAATGGTGAACGTGAAAATTTACGATCGGACCTATGCCGGAATTAAAGCATTAGTCTTTGATAAAGACGGAACTCTAGCACAGTCAAAAATTTATCTGGAGCAGTTAGCCAAGAGTCGTCTAGAGACTGTACTGACAAGATTAAAACAGCGCGGTCTTGAGGTGAATGCTGAGGCACTACAACACCAGCTTTTTGCCAGTTGGGGTATTCAGTCAGGGCAAATCGATCCGGCAGGGCTTTTGGCTGTGGCTTCAAAGCGTCAAGATACGATCGCTACCGCAGCCTATCTCACACCCTTGGGCCTGGGTTGGATTGAAGCCTTACAGCAGGTCGAAGAGGCTTTTGCATCCGTTAACTCAAGCCCCACCGAAAAAGCACTTCTGACGCCGCCCATTCCAGATCTCCAGCCTGAACTGCATCGTTTACAGCAATTAGGACTCAAGCTAGTCCTGCTGTCAGCAGATACACAAGAGAATGTGCAAGCCTTTGCGACCACTTGGAATTTAGAGTCCCATTTTGATCTTCTAATGGGAGAACAAATAGGACTGCCTAAGCCTAACCCTGCGCTGCTGCGGTTGGTGTGCGATCGGCTCCATGTCTCTCCCTCAGAGGTCCTCGTCCTCGGAGACTCCGCCGCCGACATTCAACTAGCCCTACAAGGCGGTGCAGCCGGGGCAATTGACTTCCCCGCAGGGTGGCCTAGTGGTACTGAGGGTCTTCTACAAGCCGATCAACGCTTGCAGAAACTCACGGACCTACATATCGCCAGCCTACAATGAACTCGATTCCAAATAACCCACAAATAACCCACAAAAAATCTCAAAGACAGTCACGATGAAAGTTTCAACGATCGTCCCCGCCAAGTCCAGCCCCAGCCCGTTTCCGTCTTTACCCAAGATGCAATCGCAATCGCTGCCACCACCCAGCCGCCTAACCCACCCAGCCACCAGTACCTTGCCGATAGATTCATCACCGCTTCCAGTCGCTGACGGATTTGATACTGTCGAATTAAAAATAAAATCGCAGCAATCTCGATCGCACCTAGCGCCCACACCTGCAATCCTCCCGAGCCTCTAGCCTGCCATAGATTCATCGTCGTCAGTCCCACATTGAACCAAGGCAACGAAAACGCCAACAGCGCAATCAACGCCGAATAAAAAGTCGCCTGAGTGTTGCGTTTCGATCCCAGGTGCCAATTTTTAGTCCAACCTTCCCAGAGCGCGCCAAAGGTTCGATACATTCGCAACAGCGCCAAGTCACCTAGATAACCAAAATGTAACGACAACCCCGCCTGCTGAATCGCCCGAGCCAATTCCACATCCTCCACAATTTCCGATCGCAGCGCCCGATGCCCACCGACGCGATCGTAGGCTTCCCGGCGAAACAACATAAACGGACCCACCGCAAACATCGTTTCAGACTTAGGATCCTCAATACTCTTCGGCTGAAACGAGAGTGAAAACATACTCGCCACAACAGGCTGGGCGATCCATTCCCCCAGACACCCACAAACGATCGTCGGCCACCCCGTCAATAAATCCCATTGATTTTCCATAGCTGCCGAGACTGCCGTTTCGATCGCCCCGGGCTGTAGCTGCACGTCTGCGTCAATAAACAGCACATATTCCCCCGTCGCCTGGTCCATTGCCTGGGCACAAGCCCAATTTTTGCCCATCCAAATCTCTCCCTCAGGCCGATCGCTTCCCTGCAAAATCTTCAACCGATCGTCGCCCTCAAGCGCCAACTGCGTCAAAATCTCCCAAGTGCGATCGTTCGACTGGTCATCCACCACCCAGACCGTAAGCTGCGTCGGAGACAAATCACTGCTGTTCAACACCGATCGAACACAGGATTCAATGTTTGAGGCTTCGTTGTAGGCGGGGATCATGACATCGATGGAAACGAGCACCTGGGGAATCGGTTGGGGTCTCATCAATCGATATTGGGATGCATTTTGCACTAAAGGCAGCATCCGCCGCGCGAAAATCGAACTCACTGCACCTCCGATCGCCACAACTCCGCCATTCAAGGCAACCATCACCCAACTCACCACAGCATCACCCACACGATCGGTCTAGAACTGAAAAACACGAACTTTCCATACAAAATATGACATCTAACTTAACATTGAATGAGTTGTGATTTCAGCGGATTCCAACGGTAGCGATGAACTCGGTGCTCTACAAATCAAGCTAAGTTTGCTATTGTTGCATATACTTAAGTAAGATTTGAGTACGTACTAAAATTCTTTTATAAGAAAGGTATCTTTTTGATTCAAAGATCCTGAGTGTTTTTTGCCCCGACTTTCAGCAGTTTAGTAGAGCGGTTATAACAATGCCTCGTGTACTGATTATTGATGATGATTCAGCGATCGCTGAACTGGTCGCAGTTAACTTAGAGATGGCAGGGTATGAGGTCAGTCAAGCTGCGGATGGAATCAAGGGGCAAGCAATGGCGCTCCAGATGCAACCGGACTTGGTGATGCTAGATCTCATGCTGCCCCGAGTCGATGGCTTCACGGTTTGTCAGCGGTTACGCCGCGATGAGCGCACAGGTGAAATTCCCATTCTGATGTTGACCGCCTTAAGCCAGACCGAAAATAAGGTTGAGGGATTTAATGCGGGAGCTGATGACTATCTCACAAAGCCTTTTGAGGTGGAAGAGCTGCTCGTGCGAGTGCGGGCATTATTGCGCAGGACCGATCGAATTCCTCAAGCGGCAAAGCATACTGAAATTCTAAACCATGGGCCGATGACCTTGGTTCCAGAACGTTTTGAGGCGATTTGGTTTAACCGTACGGTCAAGCTGACCCATCTAGAGTTTGAACTGTTGCACTGTTTGCTTCAGCGCCATGGTCAGACGGTTTCTCCGAGTGAGATTTTGCGAGAAGTCTGGGGTTACGATCCCGATGATGACATTGAAACTATCCGAGTTCATGTTCGTCACTTGCGCACCAAACTCGAACCCGAACCGCGTCATCCGCGTTATATCAAAACGGTCTACGGTGCGGGTTACTGCCTAGAGCTACCCGCAACGGGCGTACTGGAACAGCCGATCGCAGGCTAGGGCTTAGGCTGAATTTATACAGTAAAAGCCCTGCTATTGAGTATTAGCGGGGCTTTTACTTTATACCAATCGCTCCGCCAGCCAAGTTTCCAAATCCGAAACAAAAATCGAATCTCGGCGCATAAAGACGAGGCTCCTAACCCAACCAGAGATGATTGCCCCAGTTGTACCACTGATGGATAAACCCCAATACAGAAACCCCCAAACAGCCCACTAAAAACTTCCGTAATCTCGCACTCTCCAACCCATCCGCCACCATTCCCATTGCCACAAAAAACCACGGTGTCCCAAACACAAACCGCGCCAGACTATACAATGACTCTGATGCCGCCAAAAAGCCGATCGCCGCATTCGCCATCGCCATCGAAAGACAAAAATAGAATAGATAACGACCTCCCACTGATCGCATCCTGCTCGATACCTCATAACGCATTAGCTGTCCGAGATTCTTCAACCTCTGATATTGCACTCCATAGATCACCAACGCCACAGGTGGATAAAAAAGCGTCAACCAAAGCCACGGACTCTTGGGAACATAGACCAAGACCTGTCGACCTTTCGCTGCACCATAGGTCAATATCCCTGTCAGAGCAAACAATATGAATGGAAAATACAATCCATGCAAATCATTGAGTAGCGATCGGGGCAAGACGAGAAAAGACGAATTAAAGTTCAACCTCCTGCCCCATGTCACCTGAGCTTGGAATGGAAACAAAAAATTACCTGTGCTCTGAAGACACGAAACACCATAGATCGAATACCCCACCATACTCCCAACCGCCAGGATCATCATCGGCACAAAATACGCCTTCCACGATCGCAGACCCGAGTCTTCGCCTCCACAGGCTTGACTCGAATACTGACCCCAATATTGGCACCCTAACGCAAAGACCGCTGCGGCAACGATTTGAATAACACTGGGTCTACAAAGTCCCATCCCAATCGCCGCTAGTCCCAACCCTATATTCCACATCCGATTTGTCGGAAACAATAATGCCGTAATGGCAACCAGCGCAAACCCTGAGAATAAGCTTTCGGTGTAACCGATACTGTGAAAAATCGAATTCGGATTCAATACATACAGCAGCAGCATCACAAAACTCGTCCAACCCGATCGAATCACCCGCCGCAAAATCCACAACAGCAACGGCAGCGTTCCCACAAACAACACCGTCGAAAATCCGAATGCAAGTCTCAATCCATCATTCAAATCACCCGGACGAAATGCCCCAATCACCTGCGGCCACAGCGGATAAAACGCCTGACATTGGGGATATAGCGCGAGATGGGCATACGAAGTACTGTCCCAATGCTGGAAAGTCTGCCCTGGCTCAACCATAAGCTTTGCCCACCCGTCCGTTGAGGCCAAAATTCCCACCCCACTGCACCCGAAGTAAAAGCACAGGGCGACCACCACCTGTCGCCAAAACGAGAGACGTAGCGGCTCTTCCAGCAGTCGTTGATTCATGATTCTCACCAATCTCACAAGTTGACGCAGTTCCATCATCAGCGCTCAAAAAAAGGGAGCGATCGTCCCTATGACAACCGCTCCCCTCTCAATGAATCCAACGGAATCAAACCCTAGGGCGCAAGTGCATTCCCACGGATCAAGCTTCCCAATGTCTTCGCGGTAATTTTCAACTGCGTAAACGGATTTGCCGGAACCACTCGTTTGTACAGATAGCTATCAAACGTCAACTTTTGCACGTCGATATCCGAACACATTTCCACAAATGCCTCGCGGGTTGCATCTGTCCGGTAGAAGACCCGTTGCAGGATATCCAGTACCAGATAGGTCAGCCCGTACTCCTTATCCCAACGCTTCAGGTAGACTTTTAGGTCTGCCTCAGTGGGAATTCTTGAGCCGTTCTCGGAGAACTCGACGATCGCTTCTGCACACATGCGCGCTGACTTCGCTGCGAAGTAAATGCCTTCACCCGAAGATTTTGTCACGGTGCCCGCTGCGTCCCCGACAAGGGCAACCCGACCCACCACTCGGCGAGGTCTTGGATGCTCAGGGATTGGGTGCGCTTCGACGCGAATGATTTTTCCGCCGCGCAATTTTTCCGCCGCACGGGTTCTGATGCCCGCCTGGAGTTCTTTGATGCGGGCCTGGTTGGGCTTCATCGTGCCTGTGCCGACTGCTACGTGGTCATACTTGGGGAAGACCCAAGCGTAGAAGTCTGGAGACACATCATCGCCCACGTACATTTCAGCTAAGTCGTCGTAGTAAGCCAACTTGTCCGGTGGCAGCATAATCCGCTCTTGGAAGGCGATCGCATAGTTGTAATCTCCTGCGTCAATGGCTTTAGCGACGCGAGAGTTAGCGCCATCTGCGCCGATGACCAGATCCACTTCCAGCATCTTGTCTTCGCCTTCGATCCCGGTCGAACGATCGGCATAGTGCAACTTGTAGCTGCCCTTGTCCGTCGAAGGAATCTCCATTTTGTACATCGTGCCATTGATCATCTTCACGCCCAGGGATTCCGCCCGATCGCGCAGATAAGCATCGAATACTTCCCGACGAACCATGCCAATGTATTCATCCTTATCCAGGGTATGACCGATGTTCACCTCGACATTTGAAGGTGAAATCATCTTCATCCGCCGAACCTTGCGATCGATGATGCTCTCAGGCAAGTCAAACTCTTTCACCATGCAGAGAGGAATTGCACCACCACAGGGTTTTACGTTATCCATTTTGCGTTCGATCAAGTAAGTCTCAATCCCCGCCTTTGCCAAGACCTCTGCCGCACAAGCTCCGGCAGGACCTCCTCCAACAACAGCTACCCGTAGTGCCAAAGCCTTATCTCCAAAACTCGTTTAAACCTACGTTTGGAATCCTAACATGGAGGTTTCGGTCCCCGGGCGGGTTTCAGGCAAAGTTGAAACAGAGCTTAACATCCACTCCCAGGCTAATCCCAGATAGAAAGCCGTAGATCTACGGGCTTTTTCTTAAGCTTTTCTTCCCTTTCTCAATAATTCCCCGGATTTCATAAAGATAAGATGAAGAGTAGATTATGGAACCTTTACGTAAAGCTCGTATAAAGCGCCGTAGATTTTTCCCACAGTCTCTTACTGTTTCCAACAGTAGATGAGTTTAGGTCTGTGATATTCTTCGGTCTTTAACGGGTTGCATCTATGGGTTTTGTTCCACGTCACCTGTCAGTTTGATGCTCTACATCCCCCAGTACAACTACCGTGAACACAACCATCAGGGTTATTTCCAGAATTGGTCTATTGTTGCCCCCTAGTGTCTTCGCGATGACTTGTATCGCGATCGTTATCGTTCCTAGCGCGATCGGTCATTTTTCAGAGAATTCGGCCACGAATCTAGAAACCCCTAACACTGCCGCAGAACAGAGAGATACCTTTGTGCCCCAACCGAATCATCTGCCGATTTTTACGAGAGGGTCGGGGACTCGCTAATTCATGTTGCTATTGTCGGTCTAGCGACTAGAGTGATAGAAGCGACGAATGAGGCGACTTTTGATGACGGTGAATCCATCTGACTATGCCGTTATTGATTTGGCTCCCATGATTGATCATGCCTTGCTGAGTCCAAGTGCGATCGGTCTTCAAGTTGAGCAGTTTTGCCATGAGGCCGACTTGCGGGGGTTCGCAGCCGTTTGTGTTGCGCCCACCCATGTCAAGCGCGCCGTGGAGCTACTTCACAATAAAAAGCCCCAAGTCTGCACCGTGATTGGGTTTCCGACAGGAGCTTCCACTAGTGCGACAAAGCTTTATGAAGCCTTAGAAGCCTCAGAGTCTGGGGCGGATGAACTGGATGTGGTGATGAACATTGGTTGGCTCAAGGAAGGCCGATCGGATGATGTCCATCGAGAGATTGCCCAGATTTGCGAAGAAACAGGCCGCACCATTAAAGTCATTTTGGAAATGGCGCTGCTGAGTGAATCAGAAAAACGTCTGGCGGCAGAACTTGCCATGGATGCCGGAGCCGCCTACCTCAAAACCAGTACAGGTTGGGTCGGAGGTGCAACAGTGGAAGATGTCCGGATTCTCAAAGCCCTGTCTCGCGATCGGGTCGGGATTAAAGCCTCGGGCGGGATTCGCACTTTAGAAAAAGCCATGGAACTCGTGCTGGCCGGGGCAACCCGTCTTGGCACCTCTAAGGGTGTGGAGTTGTTAAAAGCGCAGGGGAGCCGATAGTCCTGTGAATTCATTCAAAGACGATCGCAATGCTCGGACCTACCGGGTTACGGGAATTAATCTTCGCAGTAAGCCGTCGGGAGAGTCCGATCGTCTCATGACGATTTTGACGAAAGAAGCGGGGTTGATTCGGGTGATTGCCCCGAGTGCCCGTAAGCAAAAATCTAGTCTGTCCGGACGCAGCTCGCTGTTTGTAGTGAATGACCTGCTGATTGCTCGGGGGAAGTCCATGGACAAAATCACCCAAGCCGATTCTGTGGAATCTTTTCCCAAGCTTGCCCTAGACATCCGAAAACTTACCGCAGGTCAATATTTAGCGGAACTGGCACTTCAGCAGGCCCAGAGCGATCAATCCCAGGAGGGATTGTTTTATTTACTGATGGAGCATTTACATCGGTTGCAGGCTTCTACGCCAGATATGATCCTGCCGCGATTGACTCACGGGGTCTATCAGCTCTTAGCAACCGCAGGGATCGCGCCGCAGATGTATCGCTGTTGTCTGAGTGGTGAGGTTTTAGAACCCGAAGTGGGGAATCCGGTGTGGCGGGCTGCTTTTAGTGTAGAAGCTGGGGGAGTCGTGACTGTGAAAGCTTTAGCTGAATGGCGATCGGAGCAAAACGGCAGCCCGCAGCCACCTTCCGCAACCAACACCTCTAACCCTGATTCATCAGAATTGAGTTCGCATCAGCATTCCGATCGGTTTGTCCGCGTTGCCGAGCGACCTGTGCGAATTTATTCGGCCAAACCGGCTCAACGACCCATTCAACTGGGAGCCGTTCAAGTCAGCTTGATGCAGAAACTCGCACAGAAGGAGTTGCCGCCGCTGGAAGTGGGCTGGCTACCCCAAGGCATGACTACGGATATGGCTTGGCGATCGATCGAGCGTCTGCTGAGATCCTGCGCCCATTACCATTTCGATCGGCCCATTCGATCGGCAGCACTCATTGACCAGCTTTTTTGAGGAGGACTTTCGGGTTCGACTAGGAATGCAGGTGCTAAGCTAGAAAAACGATCCCGATACTTCATTAGGCTATGAAACCTGGCAGCATGCACAACCCTGTGTCCCCCAAAAGCTCACGTCAACCCCCCAACACTGGAAATCAGCCGCCTCGTGGAAAATCAACTTCTTCAAGTAGTCCACTGAATAGCAATGCCAGCAGTGACGCCAAAGCCGAGTCCAAGGTGATTCCCTTTGACCCAGCGCCGATCGACACAGATAGTTTTGATGAAGATTTGAAGGGTCGCGATTTGAAAGATGCTGAGATTTCAAAGGGCGCAGATGCCCAAGCAGATGTCCAGGCTCAGGGCTTTCTCCCCGTCTTGAAAAACCGTGCGTTTCTGACTTTGTGGTCTGGGCAAGTTTTTTCTCAGCTAGCAGATAAAGTGTATCTGGTGTTGATGATTGCCCTGATTGCTAGTCGCTTTCAGCAGGATGACCAGCCCATTAGCGGTTGGGTGTCTTCGACGATGATTGCGTCTACGATTCCAGCGATTTTGTTTGGGTCTGTGGCGGGGGTGTATGTCGATCGGTGGTCTAAGAAGGGCGTGTTGGTGGCGACGAATCTCCTGCGGGGGCTGCTGGTGTTTGCGCTTCCGGTGTTACTGTGGTTTGTTAAGGACTGGGCACCTTGGGGTGAGACCCCTGTGGGCTTTGCGCTGATGTTGGTGATTACTTTTTTGGTGTCTACCTTAACGCAATTCTTTGCCCCTGCGGAGCAGTCGGTGATGCCGCTCTTGGTTGAAAAAGAAAATCTTCTGTCGGCTAATTCTCTTTACACCACAACGATGATGGCCTCGGTGATTATTGGTTTTGCGGTGGGTGAGCCTCTGCTAGCGGCAGCAGATCACCTTTTTTCTGGGCTGGGGGTGATGGAT
>JANMIS010000896.1:0-1416 GCA_031375925.1 Synechococcales cyanobacterium OTE_70_concoct_197_sub | reverse complement strand
ACCTTTTCAATCCAGTCATTCCTGGCTTGATTGTAACGATCGATGTTCCGCTTGACTTGAGCGATCTCGGCGTCGGTTACATCTGTGCTTCTCGCGATATCCTCTTCGTGCCATAGCAAGTAGTTGAACTGATGTTGCTTGCACGTAGTCGCCATCAGCGAGCAGATTGAACCGTTTTCAAGAAACGGGTTGTCGATTGGTTCGAGATGCCATCGTGCTACGCACTGAACTTGCATTTCGACTATAGCTTTTACATTATACATGGAGTGCCTCTCTTGGTGACGATTCGCTGTCAAGCAGCTCGGACGGATCGGCAGTTTTGAGCCCATTGAATCCAGTGCGCGACCTCATCCTGGTCTGGGGCAGGCGAACCACGCAGGATTCGAACTCCCTGTTTGCTACTCGCAAATCGAAGAACCTTGTTGAACAAGTCAGCGGGGTCGCTTGAAGCAAGCTGCTCGGCGGTGTGCAAACCACTTCCCACGATCAATTGAGCGTCATGACCACGCAGGTTCGGAATACGACAGACTAGCAGTGCTTGTTGCTGCCATTGCTGAACCGTTTCGGTTGAAATAACACGGTCGGCAAGATGACCAGCAACACTCTCCGCTTGGACAGCGATCAGATCGCCGACCGTCGAGATGTTGAATGGAGCCAATCGCTCTGCCATCTTAGGTCCAATACTTGGCGCATCTTCGATGGGACTCTCAATGTCCAAGAAAAACTTCCACTTTGACGTTGCGGTTTCGTTGGCCGTGTTTGCTGTTGCGGCGCGTCCAACGGAGCCGTTTCGTGGTGCACGTGGGGTTCGCTGGGCATGAGCAAAATCCCGTGAGTCACTTCGTTCCGCAGATCCATTCGACACGGAAAATGGGGCTGAACGAACGTGGCGCGTCCTGTCGCTATGAGTGCTGTCGCTGTGGGTGCGATCGCTGTGAGCGCGGTCGTCGCTCGGACGAGCGATTCTTGGTCGAGCGTCATAACTCGATTCCCTTCTCAATCGTTTGGCGCGATCGCGAACTCGATTTTTCTCTGTCCGTATTGGCACAACTTCATGATTCGACTTGTTGCCCAAGGAACGGCGCATGTCGGACAGCCATGTTCGAATGCGTGCTACCTCAAAGGAGGTTGCTCCACGAAGTAATTCTTGCCCGGCTGGGCCAGAGAGAAAAGACTCCACCTTTCCTACAAGTTGAATGGCAGGCAAACTGCGCAGTGATTCCGCTCGCTTGATTCCACAACCGACCAACACTCGGGCATCGAATGCACGCAGTTGTGGAGTGCCGCACATGAGCTCCGATGCACGCTGGATCTGTTCCAGCATTGCCGCATCCACCCGTATCGCGGCTCCCAGACTACTCGCCGAAACTCGCAACAAATCCCCGACTCGGTAGATTCCTGCCGAGTTCATTCGAC
>JANMIS010000863.1:0-4259 GCA_031375925.1 Synechococcales cyanobacterium OTE_70_concoct_197_sub | reverse complement strand
ACTGGACTCAAAATGCCGGGACGGGGCTGGTGGGGATTGTGGCGGTTCTATTCTTGTCGCGCTGGCGCTATGACCTACTCATTCGGTGGCGCTGGTTGGTTTACGGCGTCACCAATTTTGGGCTGCTCTGTGTGATGCTCTTCGGGAAGACGGAGCTAGGGGCGACCCGTTGGATTAACATTTTGGGCTTTAACGTTCAGCCTTCAGAGTTCGCAAAGCTCGGAATCATTATCACTCTGGCGGCCCTGCTGCATGAGCGACCTGCCAATACGATCGGGGCGATGTTCGGAACGATGTCTGTGGTGGCTTTACCCTGGACCTTTATTTTTTTAGAACCAAATCTCGGGACCTCGCTTGTGTTTGGAGCGATTACCCTCGGGATGCTGTACTGGGGCAATGCCAATCCAGGTTGGCTGCTGTTGCTACTGTCGCCGATCGTTTCCGCCATCATGCTCAATGCGCTGCCAACGGGGCTAGCTGCATTGAATCCTGCTTTGACCCCACTGGGGATTGGACTGTGGCTGGTTTGGGTGACGGTTGTGGGGATTGTGGCCTTTCGGAACTTGCCTTGGCCGCGCTGGGGTGCTTTTGGTGCGGTGGTAGTAAATTTGGTGTCGGGGGGGTTGAGTGAGTTCCTTTGGACCCATGTGCTGCAAGCCTACCAAAAGCAGCGGGTGACAATGTTTTTGAACCCTGAGCAGGACCCGTTGAATGGTGGCTATCACTTGATTCAGTCTCGCATTGCGATCGGGGCAGGGCAAATCTTTGGACAGGGACTGAATCAGGGAACTCAAACGCAGCTTAACTTTATTCCAGAGCAGCATACGGACTTTATTTTTGCGGCGATCGGCGAGGAACTGGGGTTTGTTGGCTCACTTTCGGTGCTGCTAACGTTTTTGTTAATTTGCTATCGGTTATTGGCCATTGCTCAAAACGCCAAGGATGATTTTGGGTCATTGCTGGCGATCGGTGTGTTCTCAATGATCGTATTTCAAACCTTCGTGAATATCGGCATGACCATCGGGCTATCGCCTGTAACGGGGATTCCGCTGCCATTTCTAAGCCATGGCCGATCGGCGCTGATTATGAATTTCCTCGCGATCGGTCTCGTCGAGTCTGTGGCGAATCACCGACAGAAAATGCGGTATTGAACCCACAATAGAGATCTCTGTGCGCCCGCTAGCTAAAGGCTTTGGGGAAGGGCGATCGTAAAGGTCGTCCCTTCATGTTCTTGGCTTTCGACGACGATCGTGCCTTGGTGGGTTTCGACAATGGTTTGGGCAATCGCTAGGCCCAGACCTGTGCCACCAGAGGCTTTCGATCGGGCTGGGTCAACGCGATAAAAGCGATCGAAAAGCTGAGGCAGCGCAATGTCAGAAATGCCAATCCCTGTGTCGATGACCTGCAATTTCCATAGAGTCTGAGTGCCGCGCTTGAGGGTTTGGAGAGACAGTTTGACGGTGCCATGAGAGGGCGTGTATAGAATAGCATTGCTGACTAGATTGGTCAGTAAACGAGCAAGGGCTGACCGATCGCCCGTCATCGGAGCCGTCTGAACTTCACTGGTCAACTTAAGCTGAATCTCTTTTTCGGCGGCGGCAATGCCTTGTTCTTCTAATACTTCCTCGATGACATCCCGCAGATCAACTTCGCTCCATTGCGGCTGAACAATGCCGCTGTCTTGACGGGCTAGGAATAATAGATCATCCACGAGTTTACCGAGCCGACGGGTCAGCCGTTCGACCACTTGGAGGTGCGATCGGGTTTGGTCCATGTCTAAGTCTGGATCGCTGAGGGCAACTTGAACATTGGTTTGGATGACGGCGATCGGATTTCGCAGTTCGTGGGACGCATCGGCAGTGAATTGTCGCAGCGTTTGGTAGGACTCCCGAATGGGCTGCATCGCGAGACCTGACAGGAACCAGCCCACGGCAGCAACGATGCCAATCATGCCGCTAATCCCCACAATTAAGTCTAAAAACAATTCGCGAATCGGCTTCGTCACTTCAAACCAAGGATGACTGACTCGCAAATATCCCAAGACTTGTTTCCCGAGTTGAATGCGCTGGGTCACTTGTCGCAGGAGCCGCTGGGAGTCGAGGCGAACGGTTTGGGTTTGGCTATTGGCAAGAATAAGAGGTGTGGCGATCGGTTCCGTAAAAGTAGACCAATCAAGGCTGCCCCTCGGACTAAACCATTCCAAATCAATGTGATCATCCCCTTGTTCTAGAAAATTATCCCGAAAGCTGGCTTCAATATTGACCTGAAGAATACGGGATTTGGGTTCAATGGGTTCGATGACGATCGATCGGCTAACAACTTCAACGACATGTTCCAAGGTGTCATCAATCCGTTCGATCAACGTGCTACGGACGTAAAAATACACCCCCGTCGCAAACAAGAGCAACAAGACAGCAGTGACAGCGGTATACCAAAGGGCTAGTCGGCGGCGGGTCGTTTGAAACATTTGACGGTTTGCCTCTGACGGTCATCTAGACGGGCATCTAACAAAAGGATGAGGTTGACTTATTCTTTGACGGGCATAATGGGAAAGCACTATTTTATCTTCAAAGGGTTTCCTACTATGAAACGTTCATTCTCAGGGGCATCGACCCAGGTCAGTCTTTTGATTTCAGCCATGTTAACGATCGGCTTCATGGGAGCGACTTTTGGGCCGATCGTCGCCCAAGCCAAGCCTCTTATGGCTATGCCTGCGGAACGATCGGAAGATGCTCAGTTCTGGGTTCCGGTGGCTCGCCTCAGCACAGATAAGCCCCAACGCATCACTGTTCATAACAAAACGGGTGTTCCGCTGGAATATTTAGTGACCACTCACACAGATTTCCGAGTTTTAGAACCGGGCAAATCCGCCACATTGAGCAATATCGAAACGCCGCTCTTCTTAAATATCAATCCTCAGGAGAGTAACTATCTTGTCAAGTATGCTGCCGTCGTAGACAAAAAAACTAATACGCTGAATGTGACGGTTACTTTGACCAACAGTGAAGACAATCGCACACTGAACGTCAATGAAACAGGGGCAGTTTATCTTTACTAAGATGAGTGCAAACAAAGGGTTTGCCGATTATCAATCGACCTCGCTTCGTTGTCAGGCCACCTCGGAATGAATTCCGAGGCTCATAGCGAAAGTCCGTTGAAACGGACTGAAAAATGGCCGAGATCTTCAACCTGTTTCAACAGGTTTCAGCTATGAGCCTTGCGACTTCAGTCCAAGGTGGTTCGTCAACGAAGCCAGACCGACAATCTCCTTATCGGGAATTGCCTAAGCTGTCAAAAATTAGCCGCATTAATCAAGCCCGAAACGCCTCAATAAAAGTTGTCACCTGATCTAAGTTGGGAGGGGCAAAGTCCAATAGTCCATTGGTCAACAGATCATCCCGTTCTTGGAACAGAGGCACCGATCGTTTACCAAACTGAGGATTACGATAGACCGTCAACGATTGGCCTTCCGAATTGACCAATTGAGTCTGGGTCGGGACTTGAAAAAAAGCATGATCCAGACTCGATCTCATTTGATGCAAAATCGGCATTAGGCTCTGCAATTGAGCGAGTGATTTCTGCAACGCTTGGTTTTGGTGATTGTGCCTTGGCATGGATTGCAGCATGTCCGTCAATAAATGCTGCGTCTGTTCCGCATCCCCAAAGGGAAAAATTCCTGCCGCCCCAATTAAAAATAAGTCCCGATCGTGGCCCAAGTCAAAGCTCAAAATTGTGCGATGGCGAGAAGTGGTGAGGTTGGGGGTGGGAATGGGGATGACTTTGGTGAGTTTGCGGTAAGTGCTGGCGAGCAGGCTGTAGGCATCGATCGCAATGCTGGCATCCAAAGTGACTTGCACTTTGGGTGCAGACCGATAGAAAAATTCGTACGCTTCAGCCGATTGAAAAGTATAAACTTGGGTCCGATCGCCATTAAGACTGAGATCAAGCCAACGGCAAGTGACATCATCCATTTTGGCTCCGTAGCGATGGGTGCCATGGAGCTTTACCCCGTTAATCTGCGCACCCGTCAAATCTGCATTGGCCCAGTCCACACCCGAGAGATTTGCGCTGGTGAGATCGACGTGGACTAAGGTCGTCCCGATTAAGGTGGCATGGGCTAGGTCGGCCCCAGTTAGATTTGAACCGCTGAGGACGGCACCACTCAGATCGGCCCAACGCAGGTCCGCACCGCTCAAGTCAGCCCAACGGAGGTTTGCGCCTTGCAGGTTTGCGCCTTGGAGGGTGGCACGGCTGAGATT
>JANMIS010000851.1:0-8771 GCA_031375925.1 Synechococcales cyanobacterium OTE_70_concoct_197_sub | reverse complement strand
CTCCAGCAGTGCCGTAATTGCCAGTAGATCGATCGGGTCGCTGACCAGATCGCAAATCCGTAATTCGAGACGGTTTAGGATGTAGGGCCGACGATCGCCATTGGGACGTACAGAAGACCAAAGATGGCGAACATTTTGCATCGTGCCCAGACGAAGCTGCGTTTCAGTCCATTGGATGAAGTCTTGATGACTGGTAAAAAGCGGGACATGATGGGGAGTCTGGGGAAAAACAGACCAGCGTGTCGAGTGGTAGCCCGTTACTTCCCCATTAAAAAAGGGCGAGGAAGCGCTCAAGGCCAAATATAACGGTGCTTCAACCCGAACCAGGCGACAGAGGCGCATCAGCACATCCGGATCGCTCACCCCAATATTAATGTGGACACTGGCCGTCACCACCTTTGTGCCGTAGGTCTGCTCAATATAAGTATGGTAAGGATTGCCTGGATCCGATCGCCAAAACCGATCGGCAGAACCCTCTAACGGGAGAGTACTTCCCGGAATCAAGGTGTAGCCATCGGGTTTGAGATAGTCCCGTAGATTGGCGCGGGGCTGTAGCAGGTCTAACAACGATCGCTCATAGCGATAACTCGGGGCCGTGGTGTACTCGACATTGCGACTATCCGGTTCACGAATAAACCCTTCTAGGTCTGCCACGATCCGATCGGACAGTCCTACGATGTCACCTTCAGCGGTTCCGGTATAGACTTCGATTTCAAATCCCTTCGAGAGCATGAATCACTCACCTTATATATATGTAGGAAATTTGGCGTCTGAACTGAGCCTCTTAACTGAGCGTCTGAACTGAGCGCTAATCCCTCAGCACTCTACTCTGAAAGCGCCTCACATCACCCTGATCACCCAGCACTAAATTAAAAACCCGCAAAAGACTTGCGGGTTTCGGCATTGGACTCAAAAGGTCGTTAAAAACAAGGCTTTAATAGGAAGAAAATTCGCCCGCACCACTGCGTTGCTGCATTTGCTCCTTTGCTTTGGCCGCACTCTTTTTCAGTGCATTCAGTCGAGACTCGTAGCGTTGACGTTGCTGCTTTTTGGGCGTTTGCTCCACTAGGGTTTTGAGGGCACTGCCGAGGCTTTTGTAGGCGTTGGGCAACGTATAGCCAAAGCGAGTCGCCAAGGCGATCGCTCGCTCATCGGCTTCAATGGCTTCTCGCGTCACCTTTTCACCATTGTTTTTGTTGTAGAGCCGCCAGCCTGCAAAGCCCGAGAGTCCTGCGGCCAAGATTAATAACAGGCCATCTTGAACCCATAATTCACCGACTGCGCCGCCGAGGCCGATCGCCAAAGCTGCCATTTCCCAACCATCACGAGGAATGGTATCCGCCTGCACCCGACCCACCTCATGCCAAAACAGCAGATTGCGCTGGTCGAGGGCCAACTGGTCCCACTTCGGCATGTCAATCTGAATTTCCACTTCATCACGACCAATTTCTTCACTGGTGATCAGGGTGGGATTGACGGCAGTTGCGACTTCGATCGTGACCCAACTTTGCAGTTCCGGGGGCAGCAACGTCTTCAAGCGCCGGAGTTCGCTCATTTCCGCACGGGCATTCGAGGCGGCATAGGATGTCATAGACCTACTCCAGATAGACAAAAATAATAATACTTTCCATTCCCATCATACCGAGTCCTCTGGGTTTGGAACACGAAGATGTAGTCTATCTATTTTATTATGGCGGATTAATGGCTTGAGGGGAGACGGCGTTATTAGGCAGGGTCGTCGCCGATTTAGGAAATGCTGTAGTTGGCGTTGAAGTGGAATTTTGAGAGATTAGGGTAATGGGCAAGGCAAACGTCAAGATCGCAATCAATGTGCCCAAGAAATTGAACAGGATGGGAGAGGGATAGAGCGTTGTCGATGAAGATGAGATTAAACTGCCAGGTTGCATAATAAGCGTGTGAAATGTGCAAAAGTCGTGGAGATTTCACCATTATACCGATCGCTGAAAAAGGAACGGTATAGATGATTTCTATTTATAAGATTCTGGCAACTAAAAAACATCTGCAAATGTGCCAGTTTACGAGAAGTCGATGATCGTGCCGTTTCATCATGCCGTCTGACCGGGCCGTTATTTCTGGTCGCGCAGGGTCTGGTGGATGCTTTTCAGCTCTAGAAGAATTTCCATTAGCAGATCTTGGGTCGGATCCGGCGCGCGGTTTTGAACTTCGATCGTCACTTGCTTAATTTTAAGGACTTCTTTTGCGAACCTCGCGACTTCACTAGGGTGAAATAAAAGCGGGTCGGTATGATGGGCACGGATTTCAGGATTAAGCCGCTTGGGATTGTAGGGCAGGTTGAGCTGATAGGGATCGGTATTGGCATAGCGATAGACAGAGGCCCGCGATCGATTCAAAGCATCTTCAACTGCGTCAACCTCCATCAGACCCAGAACGGGGGTGGTTTCCGGTAGAGAAAAGGGGACTTCGGGGGCAGGGTCAATCATTGCGGCGCAGATAGCGGGATGAGCGATCGTTATTTTAGGGCAAACCCGTCCTTTGAACTACGGGACTCACGAGATTCACGTAGCCAATACAGAATTTCCTGCTCTAGCTGCTCAAGTTCACGAAAAATTTCCTGTTTAAACCAAGAACCAAAAGCGTCCAAGGGCGTGAAATTTGGATTGGCATCCCACTTAATATCTTGAGCTACTGGAGTCATATGGTTGCCCTTGAGCTTGCAGAGGGCAGTAGCTCCGGGAAATCGATCGTCCAAAATAGCAGACAGAGGACGGGTTTGGTCCAAGGTGTCGTTGCTAAATTTCACTAGCAAATTATTGGACACTTCGTATCGATCGCGAACCAGTCGGTTGGTCTCATCGGGCGTTGGCGAAAACTCGGGTGGTGTCATGGTGCCAAACTGCGGCGCAAACTGTTGCATCACTTGAGACATCTGCCCCATCAACGGAATCGAGTCTTTCGCAGCAAAGTTATTAAATGAGATTAAGGCATTGCCCGATCGTTCCACCTCGTACAGGCTGCCAATCAGCAAATGCAGCTTACAGCCCATGCTGTGCCCCAAGCCAAAAATCGGTAGATTTCGCTCGGCAATGTAGCGGTCTTCGAGGGCGTAGCGGGTCCGATCGAACTGCCACAGAACGGTTTCAGCAATTTTTGTATGCTCAAAAGTATTTACAAAAGGCGTGGCAACAACAACATAGCCCTGCTGCGCCAAAAACTCTAACAGCCGCCGATAGCTCAGGTGCGGCAGTGTCGCCACAAAAGCTCCACCCAAAAAATGAATCATCCCAATGGGACGACGAGGAATCAACACCCAATTTCCCGAAATCTCAAGCCAATCCATGCCGCCCTCATACACATCAAACCCACAACACTATTCTAGGATGCAAATTGTGTCCTACTCCTGTAACCCATAGGCGGGGATTTCCCCCTTAGAGTGGTTCGGTTCTACGGTGCCGAGTAAAAAGTCCTTCGGGTACTCTGAGTAAGGCTTCGATCGGCATCATGCTCTAGAAACCAGACAGTTTTTGTTTTCTTTCAAATTTTTATCTTTAGGTTCTGCGCTATGGGCGAGTGGATCTTGCCAACTTTGAGTCAAGTATTGAGTTTCATGCAGGGGATGATGCGTCCGAGCCAGTCGGTGGCTGCCCGTCAACTGCAAGCGGAACATCAATGGACTGGGGCGATCGCTGCCCTTGAAGCTCTGCTGGAAACCGTAGATGAGTCGGAATCTGGACTGGTTCTGTCGGGACCCTTTCCAATTTTGAGTCATTCAAAACTGGTGGAACGTTTTCACGTATGGGCTTTCACCGCAGATCCATCCCTTCAAGCCTTAGCTTCATTTTTTCAGCTTCCTGCCGCGACAGATGCGGGCATGCCTAGCCATGAAACCAGTAGCACTTTGCCGCTCTTGCCCAGTGACCCGATCGCTGCTGAGCATTTCTGCCTAGTCCTCACTTCAAAATTTAGCCTCGTTATGGTCTTGGGCGAAGACATTGACCACCAGCCGGGATTTTGGTTTTCCTTTGATCCTGAAGAAATCTCGCGGGCTTGGCAGGTGTTGCGCTTGAGGGTGGTGATGCTCAGTCAGCAGCAGATGCAGAAGATTGATGCGATCGTTGAAGCCTTTCCCCCAGTCACGCCTTCCTTTTCTGTGGTGTCTCAATTTAGCCAAACGCTGCTGTCCTACTTGCCCCCGATCGAAGCCCCAAGATTTTTACATGCACCGATTCCTGTTACGGATCCAAAGGCGGAACCCCGGAGTCTGGATGTGGAACTATTGACGGCGATCGCCCATGAGGTTCGAACACCGCTAACGACGATTCGCACTTTGACTCGGCTGTTGATGAAGCGCAAGGATATGTCGGCGGATGCGTTGAAACGGCTAGAGGTGATCGATCGTGAATGCAGTGACCAAATCGATCGGTTCGGGATTATTTTCCGCGCGGTCGAACTCGAAACCTCAGACAGCAAGAATGTTTCACTCACTTCAACTTGTCTCAATCAAGTCCTCAGCCACAGCATTCCCCGTTGGCAGCAGCAGGCGAGTCAGCGCGGATTGGTTCTCAACGTAGTCCTGCCGGATGGTTTGCCTTCTGTGGTGAGTGACCCGATGATGCTGGATCAGGCGCTGACGAGCTTAATTGAACGATCGGCCCGATCGCTTCCCTCCGGCAGCAAAATCCAAGTCGAAGTCAGTCTCGCGGGCGACCAACTCAAGCTGCAAGTCGAGACCCAGCCTGATGAATCCTATTCTGCTCACCAGCCGCTGCTGCAATCTTTGGGTGAGATGTTGACTTTCCAGCCAGAGACAGGCGTGCTGAGCTTGAACTTGACAGTGACGAAAAATCTCTTCCACGCGATCGGTGGGAAGCTTACTGTGAAGGAACGATCGGCCCACCACGGCGAAGTGTTTACGCTGTTTTTGCCGTTGCAGGCTTTACCGTTACAGGGGGTGGAGGACGATCGGTTTGGGCCAAAGATTTTTGCTTAGGAGGAATTTGATCCTCGTTCCTTTTGGATAGGATTATTGTATTGTCGATGGCTTCCACGAGTTCGTGCAAGAATCTAAAGCGCCAAATACCTGGCAGTCGCCCAGCCTTTGATGCCCTTATGTTCTACCGGAACCCAGGTTTCGCCGTTTATACTGGACCGATCGGTTCCCATAACGTTGACCCGATCGCCGCAAGCGACCTGTCCTCGCACCGCTGTCAATCCGGCCCCTTGCCGAATATTGACGACTTGTAAACTACTGGGACAGCGCACCAAGACCCCAGTTGCCGTGGGTGTCTTCAACGTAGTCGAGGTCTGAGCGGTGGTAAAGTTAGAAACCTGCTCGACTTTTGGGGTCTCAATTTTTGGCAGTGAAACTTGGGACTGGAGCCAGTTTGGCGCACCCAGCATAGACCAACCCACAACGCCGTAGAATAAGCTAGTAACACTTTTTTCGGCCCAGTCTGTCGGCTTCCCAGGCGATGCCTTGGGAACGACGGCGAGCAAGAGTCCGGGCAAAGTTAAGATTTTGGGAAGAGGAAGCATTCTACGAGAAAATGAATAACACCTTCCGAAGTATACTCAGCCTCCACCCGCACTTCCAACCCTCACCATCCGGTTTTATCCCGAAACTATGACGATCGAACAACTCCTCGGCGTGCTTCTGATATTAACGGTCTGTCCATTGCTTGGGGCATTAAAGCCACGGTGGTTAAAATTTCTGTGGCAACAGGAAACGCTGTGGGCGATCATTCAAGGGATGACGGCTGTAGGATTGGCCCGTCTTTTTTTTTCGGGGGTTTCCGAATGGCATCTGGTGGCATTAATGGCGCTGGTGGTGGGGACCTCATTTAAGAAGACCCAAGTTAACTTATGGAGCATTTTTGTAGGGTTTGGACTCCATGACCCGGTATCGGCGGGCATTGTAACCCTGTTATCTGGGGTTGGGGTAATGTGTTTTCGGACGGAGCGGCAGAGTTTGCTAGTGGTATTGGCGATGCTGCCATTGGTGACAGCTTTGCGCTATCCCTGGAATTCGGCTTTGATGATGATGAGCGGATTTTTATCGGGGTTGATTTACCTGAGCTATGACAAAGCTAAAAAATCGAACCTTGCCAAATCTGCTTCAGACTCAGCCAAACTTCCAGAAAGTGAGCTGAAATTTTTTCGTGCAGATGCGGCGGTCGTAACCTTGGACGATCGGCTCTTACCCATTCGCGTGGGACAACCTGCGGCCTTACTTTCAGAATTGCGCCGCGATGGCTACTGCGTTCCTGATGGCTGGCTGGTCTATCCCGGCGATGACCTCGAAACGGTGATTGCACTGGCCGAACCGAGTCCTCAATTGCCTTCAATTGTCCGCTATTCCCATACCTGCGATCGACCTGCTGTAAAAACCTGGGAAGCTAAGGGCGATGGAGAATTACGTGGGGCTTTGGTTCAGGCTTTTGATGGGAAAGAGTCGGGCGTGATCATGGTGCAGTCAAAGGTGTGGGGCGTGTTTTCGGGGGCGGTGCGGGAAGTGGTGCCGGGGTATTTGCTGGTGACATCGGGCCAAGAACGCTTTGAAGTGCGCACCAGTAGCCAGCCAAGCGGGAAACAAATTTCAGGCAAAATCTCCGCTAATGTCAAAGTCTACGAAACGCCCGATCGGCTGATCACAGAAGTCGCCGACCTGTTACTCAAGGTTCAGCAGAGCGAGTCTTACCGAAAACAGTTGGGGAACGGATTTGCGATCGATTGGATTCATGATGGCGAAAAGCTATGGATTTGGGATATTCGTCAGAGCTAAAGGCGAATATGGGGACAAGCGGGGACCGATCGGGAATCTCTCCCCAGCGAAACGCTCACAACACATCAATGCGGGGCAATTTTAAGGTAATGTGAAGTTATGTGAATAATTTTATTCAAATTTTCTCAACCACGTCAATTTAGGCGCGAGTCTATGAAATGTGTCATTAATCGTCGAGCGAAATTCTCGGCTAGTCATCGCTACTGGTTACCAGAACTGAGTGAAGCTGAAAATGCTGCGCAGTTTGGGCCTTGTATTAATTTTCCAGGTCACGGCCACAATTACACGCTGTACGTGTCGATGGTGGGAGAGTTAGACAAAGATGGTATGGTCCTGAACCTATCTGATGTTAAACATGTGATCAAGGACGAAGTAACAGGGCCGTTGGATTTTTCCTATCTCAATGAAGTGTGGGAAGACTTCAAGCAAACCTTACCCACGACGGAAAACTTGGCGCGGGTGATTTGGAATCGCCTATCGCCCCACCTCCCAGTGGTGGATATCAAACTGATCGAAAATGAAAACCTTTGGGCTGAATATCAAGGAAACGCTATGGAAGCTTACCTCACCGTTAGTACTCATTTCAGCGCCGCGCATCGTTTGGCGCACTACGATTTGAGCTTTGAAGAGAATTCGGCGATTTATGGCAAATGTGCCCGAGTCAATGGTCACGGACATAACTACCATCTTGATATCACGGTCAAAGGTGAAATTCACCCGCGCACGGGGATGGTGGTGGATCTTGTAGCATTGCAAAAGACGATCGATTCTCTAATCGTCGAGCCGATGGATCACACATTCTTAAACAAAGACGTTCCCTATTTCGAGCGCGTTGTGCCCACAGCAGAAAACATTGCTGCTTACATTATGAACACTTTGCGGGGACCGATCGCTCAGCTTGGTGCGCAGCTTCATAAGGTCAAACTTTACGAAAGTCCTAACAATGCTTGTGAAGTGTATGCAAGTTTCTTAGATACGGTGTCTGAGGAAGTTCGTCAGCCTGAATTAGTTGCGGTCTAGCCATTGCTAACGTTTGAAAACCGATCGGTCCTTATTTATTAGAATAAAGGACCGATCGGTTTTTTGATGTTTTACTCTAAAACGAACATTAGACATTGATTCTAAACGTTTAGAGAAAAAATTATGTTGCACAATATAATCCTAATTTATCTGCACTTCTAGGACACACCATGTCGTTTCTACTTCGGCTTGCTTTGGGCGCTATCTTTATGATTGGTGGGCTGTTCAGCTATTACGGACAGACAGAAATAAATCCTGTTACAGGTGAAAAACAGCGCATCAGTCTCACTCCGCGCCAAGAAGTGGTCCTAGGGATGCAAAGTCGTCAACAAATGGCGGCACAGCATGGTGGTCTATATCAAAATGAAGCCCTGCAAGCTTATGTGAATAGCGTGGGCGATCGGCTCGTCAAAAACTCTATTGCCCAAAAATCCCCCTATCCCTTCGAGTTCCACCTGTTAAAAGATCCCCAAACAGTCAATGCCTTTGCGCTTCCGGGCGGTCAAGTTTTCCTGACGGCGGCGTTGCTGTCTAAGATGAACTCTGAAGCGCAACTTGCGGCAGTTCTCGGCCACGAAATTGGCCATGTCGTCGGTCGTCATGGAGCCGAACACCTCGCAAAACAAAATTTAGGATCTTCACTGGTGAATGCGGTGGGGGTCGTGTCGAGTGGTGGCAACGATGGCGGGCAGGCGGCAGCGTCAATGGCAAGCGCGATGAATCAGTTGGTGAATCTGCGCTATGGGCGCAAAGATGAGTCGGAGAGCGATCGGTTTGGTCTAGAGTTTATGACGCAGGCGGGCTATAGTCCGATCGGGATTTTGCAGGTGATGAAGATTTTGGCGGCGGCGGGTGGAGGCGGTCGTCAGCCGGAGTTTTTGCGGAGCCATCCGGACCCTGGCAATCGCTTTGAGACTTTGAAGGCGTTGATTCAACAGAAATATCCCAATGGGTTGCCTAAAAAGCTGGATGAGGGGCGCGATCGGTTTGC